>DASSTH010000574.1:0-4166 GCA_035708025.1 Nakamurella sp.
CGCACCGGGATACCCGGCGCCCACCGGTACCGGCTGGCTCGGCGCGGTGCGCGGCTTGCGCGGCGGCTCCGGCGGCGGCCACGGTTCACCCCGCTCCATCGCCAGCTCGCCCGGCGTCTTGATCGGCGGCCGGTCGGAGGGCAGCCGGGCGCCGAACTCGTCGAACGCGGTGATCCGCGGACGCTTCGTGACGTCGGCGAAGATCACCTCGAGCTCCTTACGCTCGACGGTCTCCTGCTCCAGCAGTTTGCCGGCCAGCGAATCCAGCACGTCACGGTTGGTGTTCAGCACCGCCCAGGCCTCGGTGTGCGCCGCCTCGATCAGCGCGCGGACCTCCTCGTCGATCTCGCCGGCCACCTCGATCGAGTACTCGGCCTGGTGCCCGTAGGTGCGGCCCAGGAACGGTTCGTCGTCACCGGTGCCGTACTTCACCGCACCCAGCTTCGCGCTCATGCCGTACTCGGTGACCATGGAGCGGGCGATCTTGGTCGCCATCGCGATGTCGGAGGACGCCCCGGTGGTCGGCTCGGCGAACACCAGCTCCTCGGCCGCCCGGCCGCCCAGCGCCATCACCAGCCGGGCGATCATCTCCGAGCGGGTCATCAGGTTCTTGTCGTCCTCGGGGACCACCAGCGCATGCCCGCCGGTGCGGCCGCGCGGCATGATCGTCACCTTGTACACCGGCTCCAGGTCCGGCATGGCCCAGGCCGCCAGCGCGTGCCCGCCCTCGTGGTAGGCGGTGATCTTCTTCTCCTTCTCGGAGATCAGCCGGCCCTTGCGCGCCGGACCGCCAACCACCCGGTCGACCGACTCCTCCAGGGCGGCCCCGTTGATCACGGTTCCGTTCTCCCGGGCGGTCAGCAGCGCCGCCTCGTTGATCACGTTGGCCAGGTCGGCGCCGGACATCCCCACGGTGCGCTTGGCCAAGGCGTTGAAGTCCACGTCGGGCGCGAACGGCTTGCCCCTGGCGTGCACCGCCAGGATCGCCTCGCGGCCCTTCAGGTCGGGCTGGCCGACCGGGATCTGCCGGTCGAACCGGCCGGGACGCAGCAGCGCCGGGTCCAGGATGTCCGGCCGGTTGGTGGCGGCGATCAGGATGATGCCGCCCTTGGTCTCGAACCCGTCCATCTCGACCAGCAGTTGGTTGAGGGTCTGCTCGCGCTCGTCGTGCCCGCCGCCCATGCCGGCGCCCCGGTGCCGGCCGACCGCGTCGATCTCGTCCACGAAGATGATCGCCGGCGCGTTGGCCTTGGCCTGCTCGAACAGGTCGCGCACCCGGGAGGCGCCGACACCGACGAACATCTCCACGAAGTCCGAGCCGGAGATGGAGTAGAACGGCACACCCGCCTCGCCGGCCACCGCCCTGGCCAGCAGGGTCTTGCCGGTGCCGGGCGGCCCGTACAGCAGCACGCCCTTCGGGATCTTGGCGCCCAGCGCCTGGTAGCGGGCCGGGTTGGCCAGGAAGTCGCGTATCTCGTCCAGTTCCTCGACCGCCTCGTCGGCGCCCGCGACGTCGGAGAACTTGGTGGCCGGCATGTCCTTGGTCAGCAGCTTGGCCTTGGACTTGCCGAAGCTCAACACCCGGTTCCCGCCGCCCTGGGCGTTGTTCATCATCCAGAACAGGAACAGCAGCACCAGACCGACCGGGATCAGGTAGAACAGCAGCGAGAACAGGGCGGATTCGCTGGTGACGACGACGTCGTAGCCGCCTTTGGGGCTGGCGGACTTGACCGCGTTGAAGATCTCCGCGGAGGCCCCGGCCGGGTACTGGGCGTAGATCTTGTCCGCGCCGTCCACCGGTTTGCTCAGGGTGAGCCGGAGCCGTTGCTCCTTGTCGTCGATGAATGCGGAACTGACGTTGCCGGAGGACAGCTGGCTCAGCGCGACCGAGGTGGTCTGCTGGCTGTAGCCGCGGGTGTCGTCGGACAGATAGGAGTACGCCAGGTACACCACCAGTGCGACGATGACCCACACCAGTGGTGAGCGGAGCAGGCGCTTACGATCCATGCGGTGTTCGGCCGCGCGACGGCCTCGACCTCCCAGTTCTCCTCGCGGAAGTGACCCCCGGGTACCCGGCACCGAGGGAGCCTCACGCCCTCGTCCGCCGGGTAGCGTAGGCCGCGACCAGTGTCTTCAGCGTACCGCCTGGCCCAGGCCCGGCCCTGCCGATCGTGGACCCCCTGGTTTCCGATACCCCTGGAACGCCGCCCGGCACCGGTTCGTTCCCCCTGCCGACCCGCCTTTCCCGCCTCGTCGCCTCCTCGTTGCGTCCTGCGGATCGCGTGTCATTACGCGCCATCTGCAGGACACAACGGTTGGCGAGGGCGCCGGACTCGGTCGGACGGCCGTCAGCGGTACATGTGCTCGGCGAGCAGCCCGACGAACGGCAGGTCGCGGTAGCGCTCGGCGTAGTCCAGGCCGTAGCCCACCACGAACTCCGGCGGGATGTCGAAACCCACGTAACGCACGTCCACCTCGACCTTCACCGCTGCCGGCTTGCGCAGCAGCGCCACCACGTCGATGGACGCAGGACCGCGGGACGCCAGGTTCTTGCCGAGCCAGGACAGCGTGAGACCGGAGTCGATGATGTCCTCCACGATCACCACCCGGCGGCCCGTGATGTCCCGGTCCAGGTCCTTCAGGATCCGCACCACCCCGGAGGATGAGGTGGCCGATCCGTAGGAGGACACGGCCATGAACTCCAGTTCGGCGGGGATGGGCAACGCCCGGGCGAAGTCGGTCAGGAACATCACCGCGCCCTTGAGCACGCAGACCAGCAGCGGCGGCCGGTCGTCGGTGTGATCCCCGGCCACCGCGGCGGCCAGTTGCGCGACCTTGGCCTGCAGCACATCCGCCTCGATCAGGGTGGCCGCGAGTTCCCCGGGATACCCGTACGCCGCTCCCGGATCGGGCGTCCCGTCACCGATCCGAATGGCATCGGCCGAGGTCAGCACGGTGGTGAGGGGACTGGTGTCGGTGTCGGCACGCGAGCTCATGCCGGAAAGCCTGCCACCCTCCGCATCGCCCCCTCGACCCCGGTGCCCGCGTGGATCATCTCCCCCGGCATGCATCAACGTGGCGGATCTGGGACGGCGGGTGCCGGTGGGACGGACTTCGCGCCTGCCTGGGACGTTGATCCATGCGAAGGGTCGGCCGGGTCCAGCAGCACCAGCCGGTCCCTCCGGCGGACCGCGTCCCGGCCGCCGGGCAGCCGCACCGCGGAGCCGGACCGGGCGTCGGTGACGAGTCCGTCCAGGCGGACCAGATGCTGGAAGGTCAGGCCGCCGGCATCACCGGCCCAGATCCGCAGCACCCGGCGGCGGACCGCGGCGGGCCAGCCGGCCAGCGCGGCACGATCCAGCGTCCCGTCGGCTCCGGCCGCCTCCCGCAGGGCGCGGCCGGCCAGATCGTCCAACGCGCACAGGTCGTCGGCCATCAGATCGGCCGTGCGAGCCAGGGCCGGCACCGCTCCCCCACCCAGCACCCGGTCGAGCAGCGGCAGCACCTCCCGGCGCAACCGCACCCGGGTGAACGCCGGGTCGGCGTTGTGCGGGTCCTGCCAGGGGGTGAGCCCGGCGGCCGCGCAGGCGGCCTCGGTATCCGCCCGCCGCACCGGCAGCAGCGGCCGTCCCCACGGCGCCCGCCATGGCCGCATGCCGGCGATGGACCGCGGCCCGGATCCACGGGCCAGCCCGAGCATCACGGTCTCCGCCTGGTCGTCGGCGGTGTGCCCCAGCAGCACCCCGGTGTCCGGTCCGAGCGACTCGGCCAGCGCCCGCAACGCGCCATACCGGGCCGTGCGGGCGGCCGCCTCCACGCCGCCGGGCCCGTCGACGGTGACGGGCAATACCTCCACCCGCCGGTATCCCAGCCGGCGCAGCGTGTCCGCCACCGACCGGGCCACCCGATCGGAGCCGGGCTGCAGGCCGTGGTCGACGATCGCGGCGACCCGCTGCCGGTCGGCCGCGGCGCGCAGCACGGCATCGGCCAGCGCAAGCGAGTCGGCGCCGCCGGAGCAGGCCACGAGCAGCGGCGCGGCGGCGGGCACATGACCGGCGGCCAGCCAGGCACCCACGGCCACGGCGACCGGATCGCCGGCCGGCCGGATCCCCGTCACCGCCGTGTCCTTCAGCCGTGCACCCGGCGCACCCAGTCCGCCGGCTGGG
>DASSTH010000575.1:0-4226 GCA_035708025.1 Nakamurella sp.
GGCGCACCGCATCTGGCATGCCGGCCGGCCGTTCCGGTTGCCCGCGCGGCTGCTGTCGCAACTGGCCAGGGCGGTGACGGGCATCGAGATCCATCCCGCGGCGACGATCGGGCGGCGGTTCTTCATCGACCACGGCATGGGCGTGGTGATCGGCGAGACCGCCGACGTGGGCGACGACGTCATCATGTTCCACGGCAGCACGCTCGGCGGTATCTCGATGAGCCGGGGCAAGCGGCACCCGACCGTGGGCGACCGGGTGCTGATCGGGGCCGGGGCGAAGATCCTCGGCCCGGTCCGGATCGGTGACGACGTGAAGATCGGCGCCAACGCCGTGGTGGTCAAGGACGTCGCCGCGGGCCGGGTGGCCGTCGGCGTGGCGGCGCGCATCCTGCCCGGACGCGGAGCCGATCCCTGGGCGGACCCTGCGCTCTACATCTGAAACCGGGGCCTCATGCGGCAACCGGGGCTCATCCCGCCGGAACGGGATAGACCGCGATCCCGGCCGCCAGTGCCACCTCGCGGTACGCCGCGGCGAGGTCGGCGAGGCTGGCGTGCGCGTTCAGCCCGCTCGGGTTCGGCACCACCCACAGCGGGGCGCCCGCCAGGTCGGCCGGCTGGGGCCCGGCGACCGCGCGGGGGCTGCGGAAGGCGATGCGGTAGGCGGTGACGCCCAGGATCGCCACCACGGCGGGCCGGATCCCGGCGACCCGGCGCTCCAGGTCCGCCGCCCCCGCCGTCAGCTCGTCCGGCCGCAACTCGTCGGCGCGGGCGGTCGCCCCCCGCACGATGTTGGTGATGCCCACGCCGCGCTCGATCAAGTGGGCGACGTCCGCGGGATCGAACCCCGCCGCCGCGTCGATGACGTGCTCGGTGATCCCCGCCCGGTACAGCGCGGGATAGAACCGGTTGCCGCGCCGGCCGAAATGGCTCTGCACCGCGACGGTCCACAGCCCGGGATTGATACCGACCACCAACAGGCGCACGGACGGGCCGAGCAGGTCGGGCAGGGTGCGGCCGCGCAACGACTCCAGTTGTGCCCGGGTGAACCCCACGGGAGTCGACGGTACGGCGGCGGGTGGCTGGGCTCGGAACCGGGCGGGCGCGGCCGACGGCCGCGGCTTGGGTTCTGGCGAGGATCAACTTCCCGTCGATCCCGGCAAATCGGGCGCGAAACCGTGAAGTTGATCCTCGCCGGGGGAAGTTGATCCTCGCCGGAAAGCGCGGGCGTGGTAGGCAGTCCGCATGGACTTCAGGACGGTCGGCCGCACCGGCGTGCAGGTTTCCCCGCTGTGCTTCGGCACCATGACGTTCGGCGCCGAGGCGGACGAGCAGACCTCGGCGCAGCTGTACCGCCGGGTGCGGGAGGCCGGCATCAACTTCTTCGACACCGCCGACATGTATTCCGCCGGCGAGTCCGAGCGCATCCTGGGCCGGCTCATGGGGAGCGACCGGGACGAGTTGGTGATCAACTCCAAGGTGTTCTTCCCGACCGGCACCGATGTCAACGCCCAGGGCCTGTCCCGGCGGCACATCATCCGGGCGGTGGAGGCCAGCCTGACCCGGCTGGGCACCGACCGGATCGACTTCTACTTCGTGCACAACTTCGACGACCGCACGGCCATGGAGCAGACCCTGCGCGCGCTGGACGACCTGCAGCGGCAGGGCAAGATCCTCTACCCGGCGGTGAGCAACTGGGCCGCCTGGCAGATCGCCACCGCGCTGGGCATCTCGGCGCGCGAGCAGCTGGCCCGGTTCGAGCTCATCCAGCCGATGTACAACCTGGTGCGCCGTCAGGTCGAGGTGGAGGTCCTGCCGCTGGCGGCCGCCGAGAACCTGGGCGTGATCACCTACAGCCCGCTCGGCGGAGGGCTGCTGACCGGCAAGTACGGGGTGCGCGACCGGCCCGGGGCGGGGCGGCTGATCGAGAACCAGCGCTACACCGACCGGTACAGCCTGGACAGCGACTTCGTCACCGCCGAGCGATTCAGCGCGCTGGCCGGGGAGCTCGGCCATGCCCCCTCCTCGCTGGCGGTCGCCTGGACCATGGCCCACCCGGCGGTCACCGCCCCGATCATCGGCGCCCGCAACCTGGACCAGCTCGAGGGATCCCTGGCCGCGCTGGACATCGACATGACGGCCGAACTGCGCGGCCGGATCTCCGCGCTGTCCCAGACACCGCCGCCGGCCACCGACCGCACCGAGACGCTCCAGGGTTGAGGGCGCCCCCGGCCGTCGCGGACCACATGCCGGTGACGGAAATCCGCGGCGGGCCTGCCTGGGGTTCACACGAACAGGCAGAACGGGTGACCGGCCGGGTCGAACAGCACCCGCACGTCGGACTGCGGCTGGAAGTCGGCCAGCCGCGCGCCGCATTCGATCGCCCACTCGACCGCCGCGTCCAGGTCGTCGACGTAGATGTCCAGGTGCTCCATGATCTGCTGCCGATCCGGCTCACTCGGCCAGGTCGGCGCGGTGTAGTGCCGCTCGTACTCGAAGTTCAGCGTGACCCTGCCGTAGTCGCTGGTGGCCCGCAGTTGGGCCCAGCCGGCCTGCGCGGGTTCGCCGGGCCGGGGCGGATCCTGGTGCCCGACCTCGGTCCCGAGCAGCCGGGCGTAGAACGCCGCCAGGGCCCGAGGATCCGGCGCGCCGATGGTCACGGAGGTGAGCTGCAGCCGCGGTGCCATCACCCCAGTGTCCCCCAACCTGCCCGGCGGATCGGCGGATTCGAACCTGGATCGGTGGAACGCGCCGGCCGTCACCGATCCGGGGGGTCGGCCCCCGGCGGGCCCGTCACCGATCCGGCGGGTCCGGCCCCGGCCGGTCCGTCACCGATGGCGGCGGGTGACTTCTCGCGAGCAGCCAGGTACCGCTCGATGCGCCGGTCCGGTACCAGCCACCACACCGCCACCGTCACGTAGCAGGCCATGGACAGCCAGATCGCCGGGCGCCACGCCGGCTCCGCGAACAGCGCGATCGCGATGGCCGTCAGGTAGAACACCGGCGACAGCTTGCCCTTCGCGTCCCGGCCCACCGCCCGCCGCAGGGCGGAGTCCGGGCCCTGACCGTGCACGATGGCCGATTGCAGCAGGAAGTAGGCGATGGCGGCGGCGAACAGGTCGACGCCGTAGGCAATCATCGGCACCCGGGCGAAGCCGCTGCCATCCACCCACGCGGTGGTGAAGGGCAACAGCGACAGCCAGAACAACAGGTGCAGGTTCGCCCACAGCACCGCGCCGCTGATCCGCTCGGTCACCTGGAACATGTGGTGGTGGTTGTTCCAGTAGATGCCGATGTAGATGAAGCTGAGCAGGTAGGTCAGCAGCCCGGTGCCGGACTCGTCCAGCAGCGCCGAGAGCTCCGGACGGTCCGGGACGTGCAACTCCAGCACCATGATCGTGATGATGATGGCCAGGACGCCGTCGCTGAACGCCTCCAGCCTGCTGGTGGGCATGACGGTGATTGTGGCAATCACTGGCTCCCGGCCCGGCGCGGCACGCGGCACCGTCCCGGGCCTTTCCGGCCGGTCCGGGCTGACGAGCGGCGCCGGGACGCTACCCTCGATCCGGACGATCAACGACCGGATCGGTGACGATGTTCACGGAAGCCGACGGCAGCCCCACGGCGCGGGCGCTGCTCACCCTGGAGCTGGTGCAAAGCCGCCCGGGCATCACCGCGCAGTCGCTGTCGGACCGGCTCGGGGTGACCGACCGGGCCGCCCGCCGCTATATCGGCATCCTGCGCGAGGCCGGCATCCCCATCGAGTCGGTGCGCGGCCCGTACGGTGGCTACCGGATGGGCCGGGGCCTGCGGCTGGCGCCGCTGATGTTCACCGACGGCGAGGCCCTCGGCCTGGTGATGGCGGTGCTGGACGGGCATCACCAGGCCGGCGACGCCGCCGACCCGGTCGGCAGCGCGCTGGGCAAGATCGTCCGGGCGCTGCCGGAGTCGCTGGCCGGCCAGGTGGAGGCGATCCGCCGCACCGCCGCCCCGGCCCCGGACCGCGCCGCGGTGCGACCCGACGCGGCGACCACGATGGCCCTGGTGCGCGCCTGCTCCGGCCGGCGCCGGCTGCGGCTGGAGTACCACACCGAAGCGGGTTCCCAGTGGCACACCGAGGTGGACCCGTGGGCCGTGGTGGTCCGGCACGGCCGCTGGTACCTGCTGTGCTTCTCGCGCGCGGCGCAGGCCCGGCGGGCCTACCGGGTGGACCGGATTCAGGACGTCGA
>DASSTH010000576.1:0-2931 GCA_035708025.1 Nakamurella sp.
GCGCCGACTCCGACGAGGGACCCACCGTGGACCCCGCCCGCTTCCGGCCGCCCGGCGATCCCTGGGCCGGCTTCTGGTCCAGCCCGCCGCAGGCCTGGTGGACCGCCCCGGAGCCCCAGGCGATGGCGGCCGAGACCGGCCGGGTGGTGGCCGAGGCGTTGCACGATCTGCCGCCGGCCCAGGCGCAGGTGGTGCGGCTGCGGGATGTGGAGGGCTGGTCGGGCGCCGAGGTCTGCGCGGCACTCGCCTTGACCGAGGCCAATCAGCGGGTGCTGCTGCACCGCGGCCGGGCCAAGTTGCGTGCGGCCCTGGAGGACCACTTCGCGGAGGGGGTGCGATCGTGAACCCGCCGGACCTCCCCTGCGTGGAGTTCGTCGAATTGGTGACGGAGTATCTGGAGGGCTCGCTCGATGAGCAACGGCGGGCGGCCCTGGAGCATCACATGACCTACTGCACTCCCTGCGTGACGTACCTCGACCAGTACCGGGCGGCCATCGACGCGGCCGCCAGCCTGCGCGAGACCGACCGCGACGTCCCGGATCCGGTGCTACACCGGCTGCTGCAGGCGTTCCGCGAGGCCGACCGGGACGACCCGTCCGGCGGTTGAAGCCCGGCCGCGACGGCGGTGGCCGGCACGATGGTGTTGGCACGCCGAGTCGGATCGGGCTGTCGGCCTAACGGCCGAAACGGGTGACGGGTGGGATTGCGTCATCGAAATGGCGGCGGCCCGCGTCCCGTCACCGCTGAGGGGGGCGGCGACCGGTCTCGTCGTCACCGTTGCCGGGCCCCGGCCCGGGCGGGGGTCAGCCCGAGGCTTCAGTCAGCCACACCGTGGTGTCGGGGGGCAGCGTGCCGTCGTCGGGCAGCGGCGCGGATGCCAGGAGCGGCGCGCCCGGAGGGATCGTCACCGCCGACCGGCCCATGTTGGCCACGACGGTGACCTCGCCGTTGCGGTACGCGACGACGTCGGTGGGAAACCCGTCCAGCCACTGCACGCCGCCGCTGCCCAGCCGGTGCGCCGATCGCAGTCGCAGCGCCGACCGGTACATGGTCAACGTCGACTCCGGATCGTCGGACTGCCGGTCGCGGGCCAGTGCGCGGAAGGAATCCGGTTGCGGCAGCCAGCTTTCGCCGGTGCCGGAGAAGCCCAGTCCCGGCCGGCCGGACTCCCACGGCAGCGGCACCCGGCAGCCGTCCCGCCCGCGCTGGGTGTACTCCGAGCGCCACCAGGTGGGGTCCTGGCGCAGGTGGTCGTCCAGGCTGGTGTGCTCGGGCAGCCCCAGTTCCTCGCCCTGGTACAGGTACGCCGAGCCGGGCAGGCCCAGCATGGTCAGGGTGGCGGCGCGACCCCGGCGCAGGCCGAGTGCGGCGTCCGGCTGCGGGTCGTCGGCGCCGATGCCGTTGGGCCGCTGGGCACCGGCGGGCAGGCCGAACCGGGATGGGTGGCGGACCACGTCGTGGTTGGACAGCACCCAGGTGGTGGGCGCCCCGACAATGGCGTTGACCGCCAGCGACCGCCGGATCACCGCCCGCACCACGGCGGCGTCCCAGGGTGCCTCCAGGTAGTCGAAGTTGAATGCCTGGTGCATCTCGTCGGGCCGGACGTAGCGGGCCAGCCGGGTCAGCGGCTGCACCCACGCCTCGGCGACCATGATCCTCGCCGGGCGGTACTCGTCCAGGACCGTCCGCCAGCTGCGGTAGATCTCGTGCACGCCGTCCTGGTCCCACATCGGGCCCAGCGTGCTGGGTGCGTCCTGCACCGCGGCGAGATCGACGGCGGGGTCGGGATTCCCGTCGACGGTCTGCTCCGGAGGGGCGATGGCGGGCACCTCGAAGCCCATCACACCGGAGTGCGGGTCCGGCGTGTGGTCGGGCAACCCGGCCTGTTTGATCAGCGAGTGGGCGACGTCCACCCGGAAGCCGTCCACCCCGCGATCCAGCCAGAACCGCAGCACCGACTCGAATTCCGCCCGCACCTCGGGGTTCTCCCAGTTGAAGTCGGGCTGCCGGGAATCGAACAGGTGCAGGTACCACTGGCCCAGCGAGCCGTCCGGGTTGGTGGTGCGGGTCCACGCGGGTCCGCCGAACACCGAGAGCCAGTTGTTGGGCGGCTGGGCATGCTCGGCGCCCTGGCCGTCCCGGAAGACGTACCGGTCCCGTTCCGGCGAGCCCGGCCCCGCGGCGAGCGCCTGCTGGAACCAGGGGTGCTCGTCCGAGGAATGGTTGGGCACCAGGTCGACGATCACCTTCAGCCCGAGGGCATGTGCGCGATCCAGCAGGGCGTCGAAGTCGGCCAGGGTGCCGAACAGCGGGTCCACGTCGCGGTAGTCGGCCACGTCGTACCCGGCGTCGGCCTGCGGGGACCGGTAGAACGGCGACAACCAGATCGCGTCGACTCCCAGGTCGGCCAGGGCGGGCAGGCGCTGGGCGATGCCGGTCAGGTCGCCGATCCCGTCACCGTTGCCGTCCGCGAATGAGCGGGGATAGATCTGGTAGACGACGGCGTTGCGCCACCATTGCCGGTCGTGGTGCAGGGTCTCCGGCGCCGGGTCACGGCGAGCGGCAGCGGTCATCGAGGCCGGGACCTTTCACGATCAAGGGCGGGCGGTGCGGTGCCGACGATACCCAGCGCGGCGCCGGGTGCGCCCGCCCTACCCTGGTGGGGTGAGCATCCAGGTGCAGGTGGGCGAACTGGCCGACGCCATGGCGGTGTATCGGTTCGCCTACCTGGTGACGATCTCCGACGACGGCCGGGCCCACGTCGTGGCGGTGACGCCGCGCTGGGACGGCCGGGCCCTGATCGTGGAGGGCCTGGGCAGACGCAGCGCGGCCAACCTGGCGGCCCGTCCGGCCGTCACACTGGTGTGGCCGCCGCTGGAGCCGCAGGGTTACTCGCTGATCCTGGACGGCGAGGTGAGCGGTGACGCGGCC
>DASSTH010000577.1:0-11712 GCA_035708025.1 Nakamurella sp.
CCGGGCAGAAGCTCACCGGCGTCCTGCTGTCGCTGTCCCAGGCGGCCGGATCGCTGTCCGGCGTGGTCACCACGCTGTCGGACAGCGCGCCAGCACCCGGGGTCACGGTCACCATCACCTCCGGCTCGGCGACCACCCTGACCACCGTGACCCAGTCCGGCGAGCACGCCGGAGCCTGGACGGCGGCCAACCTGCCGATCCCCGGCACCTATACGGTGACCTTCTCCCGCTCCGATCTGCAGTCGCAAACCGTTGCCGTGGCGCTGAACTCGGCCGGACAGTTGACCTCCGGCGCCGGCGCGTCCGGCGGCATCGACGTCGCCATGCGGTCCGCGTTCGCCGTGGTGCAGGGCACCGTCACGCAGCAGACCGGCAACGGCACCGACCCGGTCGGCGAGGCCACCATCAGCCTGGCCTCCGGCACCCAGACCTACGTGGTGACCAGCGCGTCCACCCCGGCCGGCGAGCTGGGCCACTATCAGGTGGGACAGGTCGAGCCGGGCACCTACACACTCTCGGCCAGCCGCAAGGGCACCAGCCCCACCACGGTGATCATCACGGTCAGCGCCGGGCAGGTACTCACCTACGACCCGGTGCTGATCCAGCCGGCCTCGGTCAGCGGCACGGTCACCAGCGGCGGCGTCCCGCTGCCCGGCACCGAGGTCGACCTGTATCTGACGACGCAGTACCCGGCGACGGTCTACCGCAGCACCACCACCGGCCCGGACGGCAGCTATTCCTTCCCCGGGGTGGATGCGCCCCAGGCCTATGTGGTGGAGGCTCGCAACACGACCACCGGTCCCCTGGGCTCGGGCACCATCGTGCTGGCGGCCAGCCAGGCCGGCGTGCTGAATCTGGAGGTCGGCTCGTCCGCGCCGGTCACCACCACCTCCTCTACGACCACCACGGCTGCACCGACGACCCCCAGCACAAGCGGCACGACATCGCCCAACCCCGCGACCGGAACCACCGGCACCACGGATACCACGGCGAGCACCGAGACCTCGTCCAGTTCGTCCAGCGACCCCAACTCTCCGACGGTGGGCGCGGGTTCCGGCGAGCCCAACCCCGGCGCCGGAACCGCCGGTGAAACGCTCGATCCGCGGGCGCCCACCATCCACGACGGGATCAGCTGGCAGACCACCGACAACAGCGGGATGGAGACCACCGTGCTGACGGCCACGGCGACCGGCGTCCCCGACCAGATGGACGCGACCTGGCTGTATTCCGACGACGGGAGCACCTGGACCCAGGTCGCCGCCCCGGCACCAGCGATGACGTCCGGCGGAATCGCCACCGCAACCCTCGTGATCGACAGCGCGCACTACGGTCACTACAAGGTGAGGTTCTCCAATGGCACGGCGCCGGACGCGACGTCCGCCCCCGCCGCCGTAGTGGCCTGCGTGCCCGGCGATACCTGCGGAGTTGGGTCATGACCGACGCCATCCCCCGTCCCCCGAGCAATCCGTATGCGCCGGAGGTGCTGCTGCCGCCCGCGGTGCAGACCTCGGCCGGCTTCGCCGTCTCGGTCCCGGTGCAGATCCGGCACCGCGGGCGCATCCCGGCGCGGATGCGGATCACCGTGCTGGGCTTGGACTCCCGCTGGGCGCCGGAGCCGCTGGAGCTCGGCCCGATGGAGCCCGGTGAAGCGGCGCAGGTCACCCTGACGCTGGTGCCGGAGCGCGGCGCGCTCGGTGCCCGGTATCCGTTCGTGGTCGCGGTCGAATCCACCGCGGTGCGCGGCCAGGACGGCCCCATCATGGGCCTGGCCGAGTCGACCCTGGCGGTGGACAGCCAGGAACGCATCAGCATGACCATCCAGCCGCCCACCCCGACGGCGGTGTTCGGCAAGAAGTTCCGGGTGCAGATCACCAACCCGGGCAGCCGGGACCGGGCGTTCACCCTGGTCGGCGACGCCGCCAGCGGTGCGTCGGTCAGCCTGCAGCAGGACCAGGTCGAGGTCCCGGCACAGCGCACCGTGTCGGTCAAGGGCCGGGTGCGGATCCGCCGTCCGACCTTCTTCGGCGGCGAGAACACCCACGCCTTCGCGGTCACCGCGCAGGGGGTGGGCGCACCGGAGTTCGCGGAGGCGACGGTCCGCTCCACGCCGCTCATCGGCCGGGGCCCGCGCATGGTCGTCGGGCTCGTGCTGGTGGTCGCGTTGTGGGCGAGCTTGGCCATCGTGTTCATCCCGAAGATCTCCGATGCGTTCAAGCCCAAGTCGGTGGTGGGAGCGCCCTCCACGGTCACCAGCCAGGGACCGGCGGCGAGTACCGGCGCCGGGGCCCCCGGCCAGTCCGGCACCGGCGGCTCGAGCGGTGCCGGCGGGAACGGCAACGGGGGTAACGGTTCCGGCGGCTCGGGCAGCGGCGGCGGTGGCCAGGGCGGCGGTTCCGGCAACGGCGAGGGCTCCGGAGGCGGCGCCCAGCAGGCCGGCTACCAGCTCGCCGGCACGGTCACCGGCGCGGAGCCCAAGGGCGTGATGGTGACCCTGGCGCCGACCAGCCTGGTGGGTGCGTCCGACGCCGGTGCGCAGACGGCCCCGGGCTCCAGCCAGTCCACCGGCAACGCCTTCCGCGAGGCGACATCCGGTGCGCTGGGCAAGATCCCCGCCGAGGCGCTGCAGGTCGTGCGGGACGGCGACGGTGCCGACAACACCACCACGGTGCTGACCAACGAGGGTGGGGAGTTCGGCTTCGCCGGCATCACCGCTCCCGGCTACTACCTGCTAACGGTGTCCAAGACCGGCTTCCAGACCCAGAAGTTCCTGATCAACTCGGCCGATCTGGCCTCGCCGCAGCCGTTGAAGATCGCCATGGTGCCCGGTGCCGGCAAGCTGTCCGGCACCGTCACCGGCCCGGACGGCGCGCCGATCGGGGCCGCGACCGTCATCGTCACCGACGGCACGGTCACGGTGCAGACCTCGTCGGTGTCCGCGTCGGCCCAAGGCACCCCCGGCACGTGGACGGCCGACAACCTGTCCACCCCAGGAACCTACCTGGTGACCGTCACGGCACCCGGTTACGGCGGCGCCTCGTCGTTGATCAAACTGGGCCCCAAAGGATCCGCCACCGCGGACCTGTCGCTGGTACCCGGCCAGGGGTCGATCGTGGGCACGGTGACCGGGCAGGACGGACTCGGCCAGTTCGGCGGCCTGGGCGGCATTTCCGTCACCGCCACCGACGGCGACGTCACCCGAACCGCCACCACCGTGACGTCCCAGGCGCTGCGCGGCACCTTCATCCTGCCGAACATGCCCACCCCGGGCGAATACACCATGACGATCAGCGGTGACGGGTTCCTCACCCAGACCCGGACGGTGACCATCGCCGAAGGCGTCGGGTCCGCCACCGTGAATGCCACCCTCAGCCGTTCGGACAGCGTGGTGGAAGGGACCGTCACCGGGGTGGACGCGGCCGGGAAGTCCCAGGGCGGTCTGGTCGGAGTGGGCCTCACCCTGACCAGCAGCACCACCACGCTGAAGACCATGACCACGTCCGGCGACCAGGCGGGCACGTACCGGTTCACCGGCGTCCCGCCGGGGACCTATGTACTGACCGCATCGCAGTACGGCCGGACGCCGGCGTCGGCGACGGTCGAGATCAAGGCGTCCGAAAGCAAGAACGTCGCCCTCAAACTGGTGGCGGACAGCGCCGCCGAACTGCCTGCCACATCGCACATCCGCGGTCAGGTGGTCGACTCCCGCACCGGCGGACCGCTGACCTGTGACCGCACCGCCGTGCCGATCGACGCCAAGGACTGCGTGGTGACGGTGTCGGTGAGCGCGCCGGTCAACCCAGCGGACGCCTCCCAGGGCACCATCACCATCACCTCGACGTCGACCGCGGCACTGGACTACGTCTACACGGTGCCCCGCCTGGACGACGCGAAACACCCCGGACTTCCGCCAGGGCTGTACACGGTCACGGTCAGCGCGCCCGGCTACGAGACCACCATCACGCACGTCCAGGTCGCCCAGGGACAGACGGCGCCGGCGCCACAGGTCAGCCTGCCGGTACTGGGCGTGATCACCGGCACGATCACTACCCGGGTAGGCACGCCCAACGCCCCCAGCTGTGTCATCGCGGTTCCGGCAGAGACGAAAGTCCCGAAGCCGCTTCCCACCTCATGCTCGCCCGATCCGGATACCGCCACCTGCACAGTGCCCGGCCTGCCGGCGCAGCCGTGCGGCCTGACCTCTACCGGAGCGGCCGGGCAGGGCGCCGCCGGGACCTACCAGGTGCGTGGTCTGAAGCACGGGCGCTACCAGATGCTGGTGATCGCTCAGGACCCGGAATACCGGTATGTGGTCAGCGATCCGCCGATCATCGAGCTCGAGCTGGGCGGTGACGGGCAGTTCAACGCGGTCCTCGACCGACTGGGGCGCGTGCAGCTGACCGTGTTCGACGCCGATCGACAGAGCGGGGCGCTGTCGGCCGCGAAGGGCGCCGCGCTGACGGTCAAGGACCTGGGCACGGGAAAGACCCGGTCCGCGGGCGCCGCCGCGGCCGACGGCACGGCGACCATCACGGGGTTGAACGGCAACTACATCGTTTCGGCGACGTTGGGCGACACCACCGCGTCGGCCGGGTCCGGACCGGTTGGGTTGAACCAGACGGTCTCCCTGACCCTGGTGATCGCCGCACCGGTGGGACCGGTCGTGGGCCGGGTGACCACCAACAACGGCCTGACCAGCGACCCGGTGCCGGTGTCCGGCGCAGTCGTCACGATCTCCGGCACCATTGGGTACAACGGCAGTACGCCGGTCAGCGGCAGCGTCAACGTCACCACCGACGCCCACGGCTGCTACGCCATCGTTCCGGCCGGGTGGTCCGCCGCCTCCGGGCAGAACCTGACCACACCGGACTGTCCGCAACCGGTGGTCGACGCCGCGTCCATCACCACCATGATGACCGTGACCAGCGACGGGCAATCAGAGCCGGCCACCTTGCAGTCCGACCGCATCGGAATGGCCGTCAAGGCCGTTGGCAAGCTGACCCAGAGCTACCCGGTGACCAGCGCCGTGATCACCGGAAGCGACGCGGTCAGGATCATTCCCACCGTCAGCGTGCTGCCGCAGCCGGTGAGCGTGGGCGACCTGAGCCTGACGATCG
Source organism: Nakamurella sp. (assembly GCA_035708025.1). GTDB lineage: Bacteria > Actinomycetota > Actinomycetes > Mycobacteriales > Nakamurellaceae > Nakamurella. Next base: position 5,115 of record DASSTH010000577.1, read on the forward strand.
CCGGTCCACCGGGATTCACCGCACCGATCCCGACGGACGTCAACGTCGTGGTGCAGGGCAAGCCCGGGCTGGCCGGCGGGGTGTCGATCAAGCCGGCCGCCAGTCTGACCACCACCGCCGACGGCTACAGCCTTGCGCTGTCCTTCAGCGACACCAACCTACCGGCGCCGATGGGCATGCCCGGTCGATACGGGCTCTTGGTCACGCTGCCCAACTTCGTCAGCGTGCAGGCCGACCTGCTGTGCGACATGGGCGGCAGTTGCACGTTCGTCCAGCCCGGTTCGACCACCCCGTTGCCCTCGGGGGTGGTACTCAAGCAGTTGCCGAGCATCACCGGCGTCATCCCGGGATCCGCACTACCCGGCGGCGGGGCGCCGGACTGGTCCTCTGCTGTGGTCAACCGCATCAGCGGGCCGACCCAGTTGGGCAACATCAGCCTGGTTGCCGACGCGACGGATCCGAAAATTGGCGTGGTGCTCTTCGACGGCGCGACCAGCGTGCTCGCGGCCGCAGGTGGCAAGTACGTGTTCAGCATCTCGGTGCCGGGCTTCTCCCCGGAGAACGTCACCGTCACCTGTGGGTCGGACTACTCCGCCGACCCGGCGCCGACGGGTTGCACCCTTTTGACGCCGACCAGCGGCCAGCTGACCAAACTGCCGATCTTCGCCGGGTCCCTAGTACTACTGGCGCCATCCGGAGTGACGGTGCCCGCTTCCGCGGCAACTGTCACGGCCGTCGACACGGTAAACACCGCCAACACCATCCAGATCACGGTCACCCAGGATCCGATTGATCCGACGCGTGGAGCACTGAGTTGGCTCGACGCGCCGCAGCCGCAGGATTTGGTGGCACCGGGCAGCTATGCGATCACCGTGTCCGCTCCTGGCTTCGCCCCTAGAACAGTGCCGTTCGCCTGCACAGCGGGCGCCACCTGCGGACCAGCCGGCGGCGTGATCAACCTGCTGATGTCGCCGCAGATCTCCGGAACGATCAGCCTGCCCAGCGGCGGCCCAGCGGCCGACGTGAGTACTGCGACCGTCACGGTCACCAAATATCCGTCCACCGCCGGTGCCATCACCGTCGACGTGACCGACAACGGTGATAGCACCGGCGCTGTGCACTTCACCGACGCGTCGCTACCCGCACCCGGTACTAACGGGCTACCGGCTGCCCTGGCGCTACCCGGGACGTACGTCTTCTCGGTGTCGCTGGCTGGCTATCAGACGCAATCGGTGACCGTAGTGTGCGGCAGCGACTACACATGGGCCGGCGAGGCAGGCGTCGATCCGGCGCCGGTGAATGGATGCCAGCCGCTGAGCACGACCATGCGGACGCTCCCGGCGCTCAGCGGCAGCACCGTCACGCTCGGCGCCACCACCTACCCGTACGACTCGAGCAAGACGTTCTCCACCAGCGACATCATCGCGTCGGTGTCGCCGAACCCGGGCTCGGCGATCGACGTTTCGGTGGACGCCAACGGCAACGTCAATTGGGCCGATTCCCGTTCGGGCGCGCTGCCCGGCCAAGTCATCCCCGGCAACTACACCATCACATACTCGATGTCCGGCTTCCGAAGCGAGACCGCCACCCTGAACTGCACGACCACCGTGACACAGTGCACCCAGTCGCCCGCGGCGGTTCAGCTCAAGATGCTGCCCGTTGCCGCCGGTACCGTCACCATCCCGTTGCCGTCAGGCTCCCCCGGAGTCGACCTGACCGGCGCGAACATCACGGTCACCGCGACTCACCCGGCCAACGCCACCAGTCTGCGGCTAACGCTGGCAAGCTCCGGGGGTAACGACGACGGCCAGGACGGCACGATTGATGCGACGTTGCGCTGGTCCGACAGCGGATTGCCGTTTGCCGGAATCGTTCAGCCCGACACCTATACGGTGAGCATCACGCTGCCCGGGTACGACACCGCAACCGTCACCGACATTGACTGCACCGGCTACGGCACGACTTGCAATCCAGACTTCTCGCTGGTGTTGCACCCGCAACCGGTGTTGAAGATCACTGTGCTGCCACCGACGCTAACTGCCGCCGTATTGTCCGTCACCGGCGGACCGTCCGGCGCGGGGAAAGTCAAGCTGACCGCCGACGCCGACGGCACGTTGACCTGGCAGCAAGCAGGGCTGCCGACGGGTGTCGTCGCGCCTGGCTCCAAGCCGTACACGATTCAGGCGCAGCTCGCCGGATACACGATGGTGGTCGATGGCGCCGTTGCCAGCAGTGCCAGCTTCACCTGCACCGACGACAGTTGCGTGTTCCCCGACATCGTGATGACCGCCCCGTCGACCCTGCTGGTCAACCTGCAGGACGCAGCCGGGAACGCCGCGACGGAAGCCGATCTCACGTTGACCCGGACGGTCAGCGGGTCCACCACCACCATCGGCTCGCCCGCCACCAGCACCGGAACGGCCACGTTCCCGGGGCTGGCCACCACCGCCGTGCAGGGCACCGATCCGGCGACCGCGGCGGACCAGTCCTACAAGCTGGCCGTCAAGGCCGCTGGCTTCGCTTTCGCCAGCGGGACCGGCGCTCTGACCTCGTCGTCGGCGAACGTGTCCTGCAGCAACGGCACCGTAACGGTCACTGGTCTGCGGCTGATCCCGGGAGGCACCACCACCTGCACCATCACGTTGACGCGGCTGGCAACGATCAACGCCCAGACGGTCGGGGACATCATGCCGCTGACCGGAACGACCCGCATCGGCACCAACGCGCTGCCGGCGATCGACGTCACCGCAACCAAGGGCACTGACACGTTCACCGTCACCTCCGGTTCCACCGGCGGCCTGACCATCACCGGCACCAAAGTCACGGCCGGATTGACGCCCGGAACTTGGACGCTGACCGCGTCTCCGACCGGCTATCAGGCGCTGTCCGGAACCGTGGTGATCGCTGACGACAACACGATCTCCTCGGTCACCGGTCCCCTGGGATTGGGCACCGACACCGCAGGCAAGCAACTGGTCACCGTGCACCTGACCCCGGATCCGGTCGCCTTCCAGGTGCACCTGCAAAGCGGCGGTGCCGACGTGCTGGCACAGGCGGCGGTCACGCTGACCGATCAGGCGTCTCCGGCGAACACCGTGAGCTGCAACACGGCCCAGACGCCCGCACCCGACTGCGTCACCGGCAAGTACGTCACCTTCGCCGCGGTTCCGCCCGCCACCTACACAGTGTCGGTCGACTTCCCGGACGGCACCTATACCGACATCCCGCCCTTCACCACGGTGGTCAAGCCGACCGGCGTGGACCAGCTCGTCAACCTGAACATCTCCGCCCAGGTCAGCTCGTTGACCGGGGCGATCGTGGACAGCAATGGCAACCCGATCACCACGACAGCCACCGCCGAGCTGTGGACCTGGGGCTCTGACACCGGTCCGGCCAAGGACTTCGCCGGGGATGATCTGCGGGTCGACGTGGACAATGGCGTGTTCACCTTCAGCCAGATCATCAGCGGCAACTACAAGGTGGTCGTCACCGCGCCGGGCTATGCCACCGGCATGTCCGGGATCATCCCGATCACCTACGGTCAAACGCCCGCACCCCCGACGGTCACGGTGCCGGTGGCGAAGACCGACGTGGATCTCACCATCGACAGCGTGGCCGGGACCGCCCTCGACCTCAGCGGGGCGACTGTGACGCTGACGCCGACTGGCACGTCCCCGCACTCGCCCGCCAACACCGAGATGTCGGTGAACGTGACGGCCGCCGGGCCGGTGACCATCGGCCAGGTGCCCTCGGGCCAGTGGACGGTCACCGTCAGCGGCCAGTCTGGTGCGCCCTTCGACAGCCACACCACCGCCAACCTGACGGTTCCGGACAGCGTGGACGGCGGCGGGGCCTATCAGGCCACGCTCACCCTGGACCAGGCGGCCACCACCATCAAGCTGACCTGGTCGACCGCCGACTGCGTGGTGCCGCCCAGCCCGGGATCGACGATCCCGTTGAGCCTGGCCAAGACCGGCGGCAGCACCAAGACGGTGAACGCGATCGTGGACAACTCCACTCCGGCGAAAGCCCAGGCGGTCGCCCTCGTCCCGCTGCCGCCCGGAACCTACAGCTGGACGGCCGATGTCAGCGCATTGCCGGCGTGGCAGGCGCCGGCCAGTGCCCAACAGTTCACCATCGCCAGCGGCACCGCCACCAAGACGTCGTCCGCGGCGCTGACCGCGCTGGCCGTGGACGTGACGGCCAACCTGACCGTCAACGGCAGCCCCGGCACCAGCGCCATGGGCGGAACGATCACCGCCACCTGCAACGCGGATGCCGCCAAGACCTCCTCGGAGGACCTGTCCAGCGGGACCGCGACACTCTCCCTCCCGCCCGGCGTATGGAACTTCTCGCTGTCCGGCCTCGGATCGGGGTTCGTGTCGAGGCTGACCACGGCACAAACGGTCACGGTCACCGCGGACGGCCCGAACGAGGTCACCTTCGCCGGATTGTCGCTCCAGCCCGTGGTGAACTTCGCCCAGCCCACCGGCCGTGACGCGGACACCACGTCCCGAACCGTCTCGGTGAAGCTGTACGCGGGCTCCGACGCCACCGGGACGCAGATCTGGGCCCCGGCCACGAATCCGACGATCACCGGCTCCGACAAGTCCTACACCGGCCCCACGGTGATCGTGCCGGTGCCGCCCGCCCCGCAGGGCTACTACCTGGCAGCCAGCACCACCGGTGCGTTCTTCGGTGCCGGCAGCGCCTCGGTGACACTGGACGGCACCGAGACGTCGGTCACCACCATGACCGCTTCCCTGGCCTACACCGCGGCGACGCTGGCCGTGACGGTCAGCGGGGGCTCGGATGCCGCGGCGTCGGGCGCGACCCTGACGTTGTCCAAGGGCGGCAGCGTGGTGAACCAGCCCAAGCTGAAGAAGTCCGGCGCCACCACGACGTACTACGACCTGACCGTCAGTTCGGCGTACTCCGTCACGGCCTCCTACACCGATACCACTGACAACGGCAACCAGTACGGCGGCACGGCTACTACCACGACGGGCGCGGCCGGCAGCACCACGGCGCTCCCGCTCGCCCTGTCCGCCACCACGACATCGGTCATCCTGCAGATCGACGCCCCGACCGGCGGTGGCGGCGCCCAAACCGGTGTCGGTGCGAGCGTGACCCTGAGCCTGAGCGGCTCGACCGTGGCCTCCGGCACGGCAACCAGCAGCGGGCCGAACAAGGGCAGGATCGTCCTCAGCGGGCTGGCTCCCAGTACCGTGTACGACCTGACGGCGACGTTCACCACCGGCGGCAAGACGTACGTTGCGCCTGCCGCGGCGACGGTGACCAGCCCGGCCTCCGGAACGGTAGACCGGACCGACCCGGCCATCGAACTGGTCCTGCAGGCGACCCCCTGACCGACCCGACCCTGCCCTTTCGAGTCGTGAGTGTCCGGCTGCGCTATGGCGCTGCGTGGCACTCACGACTCGGGGATGGGTCAGGCGACCTGCAGCCGACCCCGGAACGGCGCCCGGATCACCGCCAATGGCCGTGGGGAATCTCCTGTCCCGACCATCGAGTGAACCGTGGCGCTCGCTCAGCAGCGCATATCCGAGCGCCACGGTTCAGTCGAAGTCCGCCGCGGGAGGCAGCGGAACCGCGGGACGCAGCGGGACCGCGGGACGCAGCGGCCGCAGCGGCCGCTCAGACGGCGAGGGCGATCCAGGCGACCAGCACGGTGATCACCAGGAGCGCGACGCAGGCGGCGATCACCCAGCCGAGCGGGAAGCCTGGCTCGGGCTCCGGTTCCGGCGGTGGCGGCACGTAGACCGGCTCGGGTTCCGGTTCCGGCTCCGGCTGCGCGATCACCATCGGCTGCGAGCAGCGGATGCAGATGATGGCGGTCGGCGAGTTCGGCTCCCCGCAGTGCGGACACGACACCGATGCGGTGGCCGCCCGTCCGACCGTGCCCGGCAGCCGGCGCAACGAAGCGCCGGTCTCGTCGCTGGACAGCGGCACCACCGCAGCCCGAGCCCAGAACAGCGGGAAGTCGCACCGGTGGCAGAAGTCCTCGCTGCGCCGCTGGGCCGGGTCGATCGCCTGGCTCTCCCCGCATTCGGGGCAGGTGATCCACTCCCCCGTCACCGATCCGTGGTCGGCGGCCGGCGGGGCGAGCACCGCTGTGGCGCTGGACATCCCGTTGCCCTGGAACACCTGCGGCCGGGCCTGCCCCGGCTCGGGTCCGAGCGGTGCGCCGGCCGCATACTGCATGGCCGGCGGCATCGGCAGGTCGGTCAACGGCCCGTGCGGCCCCACCACGGCCCCCGGCGGGGCGGTGGAGGCGATTGGAGCGGCCGCGCTGCCGGGGGCCCGCGGGACCGTCTCGGGGTCGATCTCGCCGAACAGCGGCCGCCCGTAGTTGCCCGCGCCCGCGGCCGGATCGCCGCCGGCCCGCCCTGTCGGTCCCGGCGGTTCCGAGGCGGTCTGCGCCGTCGGTAAGACGCCGCTGGAGGCAACGACATCCGGGCCGCCCGCTGCGTCCGGCCGCAGCTGCCGCAGGTGCGCCAGATCCTGCTCGGCAGGATCCTGCTGCCGCTTGGAGTGCTTCATCGCCGACACCGCCCATCGGTCCCGGAGGCGTGGGGGT
>DASSTH010000578.1:0-6938 GCA_035708025.1 Nakamurella sp.
GCGCCCGGATCGCCTCGCACTTCCTGGTCCCCGCTACCCGTCCCGGGATCGCGCTCCGCAATGCCGGTGCCCGGTTCGCCTCCCGGTGGGACCGGGCACGGGCGGACCCCGTCACCGTCTCCTAGTGCCGGCCGGATGGCCGCGACCGAAACTGCCGGCGCGGCGGGACGGTGACGCCCTCGCCGTCCGGCTCGAGGCGGGCCGGGCGCTCGCCCGACGGTGTGATTCCGGTCCGGCTCCTCAGGTCCCCGGTGGGCGGCGATGGGCCGGCGGCCAGCCGGTGGCCGGCCCAAACGACCGGCGGGGCGGCGCGCCGGGTCGGGGTCAGGGTTGGCGATGCGGTCCACGGGGCATCATCGGGCGTGCACAATGAGTGCGGACCGCCGGGTACCGCCGTCCGGTCCATCACCGGCCCCCCGGACCACTCCGGGTGGTCGATCTGCCTGGACGACGATCGAGGGAGCGGGATGCTGCGACGCGGGGATCGGGGTGCCGCCGTCGTCTCGCTGCGTGCCGCCCTCGCGTCCCTGGGCCTGCTGCCCGCGCAGACGTTCTCCCAGGTCGCGGCCGATGCCGAGGCGCTGCTGTTCGACGAGCCCGTCGATCGGGCGGTGCGCGCGTTCCAGCAGCAGCGCGGGCTGATCGTGGACGGCCGGGTCGGGCCGGTCACCGAGCGCGAGTTGCTCGCCGCCCGGTGGACGCTCGGCGATCGCACCCTGTCCTTCACCCTGTCCGCGCCGATGTCCGGTGACGACGTCGTGTCGCTGCAGCTCCGGCTGGCCGAGCTGGGCTACGACTCGGGCCGTCCGGACGGCGTGTTCGGGGCCCAGTTGGACGCCGCGGTGCGGGAGTTCCAGCGGCATCGGGGACTTCCGGACGACGGCGTCTTCGGGCCCGAGACGCACCGCGAGCTGTTGCGCATCGCCCCCATGGCCACCGGCGGACGCCCGCAGTACCTGAGGGAGATCGAGCAGGTGCGCCAGTCCGGGCCACGGCTGGGCGGCAAGCGCATCGTCATCGACCCCGCGCACGGCGGGGGCGAGGCGGGCTGGACGGTGAACGGCATCCGGGCCGCGGACCTGACCTTCGACCTGGCCCGCCGGCTGGAGGCCAGGATGGCCGCCACCGGGATGCAGGCGTTCCTGACCCGGGGCCCGGACCAGAACCCCAGCCAGCAGGAGCGCGCGCAACTCGCCAACGAGTTGGCGGCCGACCTGCTGATCAGCCTGCACGTCGACGGGTCCCGCTCGCCGCACGCCTCGGGCATCGCCACGTTCCACTTCGGCACCGACACCGGGAACACCTCCTCGGCGGGCGAGGCGCTGGCCGAACTGGTGCAGCGCGAACTGGTCGCGCGCACCGGCATGATCGACTGCCGGGTGCACCACCGCCCCTGGGAGATCCTGCGGCGCACCACCATGCCCGCGGTCCAGGTGGAGGTGGGCTACCTGTCCAACGAGGCGGACCGGGTGCGGCTCACCGACGCGGGATTCCGCGACCGGGTGGCCGACGGGCTGCTGGTCGCGGTCAAGCGGCTCTACCTGGACGGCCGCGACGACCGGCCCACCGGCACGTTCACGTTCACCGACCTGCTCGCCTACGAGCGCGCCGTCCGCGGCGCCTGACCCCCCGCGAGCCCCCCGCGAGGCCCCCCTCCCCGCGACCCCCCCTCCGCGAGGATCAACCCCCTCCGCGAGGCCCCCCTCCCCGCGCCCCCTCCGCGAGGATCGACCCTCCGTCCGCGAGGATCAACTTCCGTCCGCGAGGATCAACTTCACGCCGACTCGGGCATAACGGGCGCACAAGCCTGAAGTTGATCCTCGCAGCCCGCCGGTAGACTCGGCGCCCTACCGACAGCTCCACCGGTCCGGGCCCCGCCTCGCCGTGACCGGCAGCGGTCCGTGGCCGGCCAGCGGAGGGTTCACCCATGACAGGCAGCAGCCTCGACCCGTATGTCGCGCAGTACGCCGCGCGCACGGCAGGCATGCGAGCCTCCGCGATCCGCGCACTGTTCTCCGTCGCCAACCGGCCGGAAGTGGTCTCGCTGGCCGGCGGCATGCCGTACATCGCGTCGTTGCCGCTGGATGCGCTGGCCGCCCGGGCCGCGGAGCTGATCGCCGCGGACGGCCGGGTGGCCCTGCAGTACGGGTCCGGGCAGGGCATCGTCGAACTGCGCGAGCAGATCTGCCAGATCATGGCCCTGGAGGGGATCTCCGCCCATCCCGACGACGTGGTGATCACGGTCGGTTCGCAGATGGCACTGGATCTGACCACCAGGATCTTCTGCGACCCCGGGGATGTGGTGCTGGCCGAGGCGCCGTCGTATGTCGGTGCGCTGAGCGTGTTCAGCGCCTACCAGGCACAGGTCGTGCACGTCGCCATGGACGATCACGGGCTGATCCCGGAAGCGTTGCAAGCCGCGGTGAATCGCTGCCAGGAGACCGGACGCCGGGCCAAGTTCCTGTACACCATCCCGAACTTCCACAACCCCGCCGGCGTTACGCTGTCCGCGGACCGCCGGGGACAGATCGCCGAGATCTGCCGGACCGCGGGCATCGCCGTGCTGGAGGACAATCCCTACGGCCTCTTGGGTTTCGACGACGCGGTGCACCGGGCGATCCGGGCGGACGACGCGCAGAACGTGATCTACCTCGGGTCGTTCTCCAAGACCTTCGCGCCCGGGCTGCGGGTCGGATGGGTCCTGGCCCCGCACGCGGTACGCGAGAAGTTGGTGCTGGCCAACGAGGCCGCCACGCTGAACCCGCCGGTGTTCAACCAGATGATGATCTCCGCCTACCTGGCCGGGTTCGACTGGAAGTCCCAGATCAAGGCATACCGGCAGACCTATGCCGAGCGCCGCGACGCCATGCTGGACGCCCTCCGCACGCACATGCCCGAAGGGGCGGAGTGGACCGTGCCGCAGGGCGGCTTCTACGTCTGGGTGACGTTGCCCGACGGTTTCGACACCGCTGCGATGCTGCCCAGGGCGGTCAGCGCACGGGTGGCCTACGTACCCGGGAACGCTTTCTACGCGGACGGTTTCGGCTCCCGGCAGATGCGGCTGTCGTTCTGCTACCCGACGCCGGAACGGATCACCGAGGGTGTCCGGCGACTGGCCGCCGTGCTGGACGGGGAGCTCGAGGTGATGCGCACGTTCGGTTCCGCGTTTCCGGCCGGCGTCCAGCGGACGCTCGGTTCCAGCGCACCGGCACCCGACACCGCGTGACGGTCTACTGATTCATTGTTACTGCGACACAAGGATTGTCGATGACAGACAGGCACGTGGTGGTATTGGCCGGCGGACTCACGCACGAGCGCGAGGTGTCGCTGCGCTCCGGCTCGCGGCTCGCCCAGGCACTGCGGGCGACCGGTCACGACGTGACGCTGCGGGACGCCGACGACACGCTGCTCGACTGGCTTGCCGACCACCGCCCGGACGCCGCGGTGATCGCCCTGCACGGCGGGCGGGGGGAGAACGGAGCCGTGCAGGCCGTCCTGGAAATGGCCGGGATCCCGTTCCCCGGCACCGGTTCTCACGAATGCCGCCTGGCATGGGACAAGGCGACAGCCAAAGTCCTGTTGCGCCGCGGCGGATATACGACGCCGAACTGGGTCACCTTGTCGCACAGCGCGTTCCGTGACCTCGGGGCATCCCGGCTGGTGTCTGCGCTGGCCGGCCACCTGGCCTTCCCGTTGATGCTCAAGCCGCACCAGGGCGGATCCGCGCTGGGGACCGCCGTGGTGGCCGAGCCCGACCAGTTGCCGGCGGCCCTGGTCGGCGCGTTCGCCTATGGCGAGGTCGTGTTGGTGGAGGAGTTCGTATCCGGCGTCGAGGTAGCGGTGACGGTGATCGATGGTCCGGACGGTCCGCTGGCGCTGCCCGCGGTGGAGATCGTCCCGCCCGGCGAGATCTTCGACTACGAGGCCCGATACACCGCGGGCCTGACCACGTATCACACGCCGGCCAGGCTGGAGGAGTCGACCGCAGCGGCGGTGGCGCACCTCGCGGTGGCCGCCCATCGGATCCTCGGCCTGCGGGACGTCTCCCGCACCGACGCGATAGTGGCACCGGACGGAACGGTCCAGTTCCTGGAGGTGAACGTTTCTCCCGGACTCACCGAGACGTCGATGCTGCCCATGTCGGTGGTGGCCGCGGGGCGGGAGTTGGGTGAGCTGTACACCGAACTCATCGAACGGGCCATCGATCGGTCGGGACGGCCGAGTGCGACGCAATTGACCGGTTGACCGACGAGAGTTCTTGCCTTGCAACAGCTATCGACGGCGCAGCGGGGTGCTAAGGCAATATCGTCACCGTGACGTTATGCGGCAAGGTGGCCCGTTGGCCGAATGTCGCCCGCAATCGACGACTGACCCCGATCAGCCGACCGCGACCGACTCCGGCTCCTCGTCGAAGTCGTCGTCCGTGTCGGACACCGGCGCCCGACCCGTTCGGCGGGCTACCTCCGGCGCGATGATCCCGACCAGCCGCTCCAGATCGTCGACGGTCGCGAACTCCACCACGATCCGCCCCTTTCGCCGACCGAGTTCCACCCGCACCCGGGTGTCGAAGGCGTCGGACAGCCGGGTCGCCAGGTCCTCGACTCCAGGCATGATCATCTTGCGGGGCGCCGACCGGCTCTTGGACGGGGTGCGCCGCGCAAGCAGCGTCACCGCCTCCTCGGTGCCCCGGACCGACAGGCCCTCGGCGACGATGCGGGCAGCCAACTCCTCTTGGTCCCCCGGATCCTGCAGGGACAGCAGCGCCCGCGCGTGCCCGGCCGACAGCACGCCGGCGGCCACCCGGCGCTGCACCGGAACCGGGAGCCCCAACAGCCGGATGGTGTTGGAGATGACGGGACGGCTGCGCCCCAGCCGGCCGGCGAGCTCCTCGTGGGTGACGTCGAACTCCTCCAGCAGCTGCTGGTAGGCGGCGGCCTCCTCAAGCGGGTTCAGGTTGCTGCGGTGGATGTTCTCCAGCAGGGCGTCCCGCAGCAGGTCGGCGTCCTCGGTGCGCCGCACGATCGCGGCGATGGTGTCCACCCCGGCTCGCTGCGCGGCACGCCACCGGCGCTCGCCCATCACCAGCTCGTATCCGCCCTCCACCGGGCGCACCACCACCGGCTGCAGCAGCCCGAACTCCCGGATGGAGTGCGCCAGCTCGGCCAGCGCCTCCTCGTCGAACACCGTCCGCGGGTTCTTCGGATTCGGACGTATGTCTGACAGGCGGATCTCCTGGTAGCGCGGACCGGTCACCTGGCCCGCGGACGCCGCACCGTCGCCGCGGTCCGCTTCCTGATCAGGCCTGGCCTCGCCGGTCGGGTCCGCATGGCCGTTCTCGCTGGACTCGACCGGTGCGGGCGCGTGGCCCGGTGCCGACGCTTCTGCTCCGGCCGGCTCCCCGTCCTGCGTTCCGACGGCGGGGGGTGGCGCCGGCGGGCCGCCCATGAACACCTCCGAGACGGTGTTCGTCGTCGGACCAGTGGGAATCAGTGCGGCCAGACCGCGACCCAGTCCACCCCGGGACTTGCTCATCAGGACTCCTTCGCGCCGCGCTCGGCGATCTCTCGTGCTGCATCCAGGTAGCTCATGGCACCCCGCGAACCGGGATCGTAGGTCAGGACGGACTGGCTGAATCCGGGCGCCTCGGACACCTTGACCGATCGCGGGATCACCGTGGTGAGCACCTTGGAGCCGAAGTGGTTGCGGACCTCGTTGGCCACCTGGTCCGCCAGCTTGGTGCGCCCGTCGTACATGGTCAGCAGGATGGTCGAGACCTCGATGGCGGGGTTCAGGTGCTGGCGCACCATGTCGATATTGCGCAGCAGCTGGCCCAGCCCCTCCAACGCGTAGTACTCGCACTGGATCGGGATCAGGACCTCGTGGGTGGCGACCATCGCGTTCACCGTGAGCAGGCCGAGCGAGGGCGGGCAATCGATGAGGATGTAGTCGTATCCGGCATCCTCGGTGTCGATCGCCTCGATCGCCTTGCGAAGTCGGGTTTCCCGTGCCACCAGGGACACCAGCTCGATCTCGGCACCAGCCAGGTCGATCGTGGCGGGGATGCAGCCCAACCGCGGCGCGTCCGGGCAGGTCTGGATCGCCTCGGCGGCGGAGATGTCGCCCAGCAGCACGTCGTAGATGGAGGGCGTGCCGATCACCCGCTCGGCACCCAGCGCGGTGCTGGCGTTGCCTTGCGGGTCCAGGTCGATCACCAGGACGTGCAGGCCGGCCAGTGCCAGCGCCACCCCGATGTTGACGGTGGTGGTGGTCTTGCCGACGCCACCCTTCTGGTTGGCCACACACATCACCCGGCGGTGGCGCGGCCGGGGCATGGTCAGGTCCCCGTTGCGCACTTCCAGTGCCTGACGTGCTGCCCGGGCGATCGGTGTGTCGCCGGCGAGCAGTTCGTCGATGTCCGGGACGGTTTCACGTGAAACCGCCAGCGTGTCGTCCACCGGCCCTCCAATCCGAGCGTGCCCGCCAGCAGCACGTCCCGTCGGAGACTACGTGAGCACCGGGACAGCTCTGCGCCAGGCGCACCGATGAGCGACCAGGGGATCGCACTGTTTCACGTGAAACCACCTCAGCGGTGACGAGGCATCGCTGTGGGCTGTCCCATCGAGATGGACCGCACCGACCCGCACCTGCACGGCTCCTTCGTCTCCGCCGCTCGACACAAGACGGGAAGACCAGCCACCCGAGAACCCGTCGGGACAGCGACGGAGACGGTGACGGTGACTCCAGCAGTCGCGAGCCCGGTCGGCGATTCGACGAAACCCAGCGGCAGCCCGCCGTGAGCGGCGGCATCGGCAGGCACTTCGCCACTGGCCGCCCGCCGGCCAGCGGCCAGAGATGACCGACTTGTCGGCGGGGGTGCATCAGCATTGCGCCGGCCGATGGCGGCCCCGTGTCGTTGGCGGGACGGGACGAGTGCCGAT
>DASSTH010000579.1:0-13344 GCA_035708025.1 Nakamurella sp.
GTTCGGCCCGGAATCCGCTGACCAGCACCAGGATCGATTGCACCAGCAGGTAGATCGCCAGCGCGACGAAGGCGCCGCCGATCAGCCGCAGCGCCCGACGCTGGCGGCGCTCCCCGGTCCCCGCCAGTTCCCAGAGCACCACCGTGCTGGCTCCGATCTCGATCAGCGAGTCGAGCCCGAAGCCGGCCAGCGCCACCGAATGTGCCCGCAGCGCCGCGACGGCCAGCACCACGATGCCGACCACGTTCCAGGCGAGGGTGATCCCCTCCAGGATCCGCCCGCGGCGAAGCAGCCGGCGGCGATCGCTCACCAGGGCGGGCGGTTTCCCACCATCCGTGGGCTGCAGCACGCCCGCGAGACTAGTCGTCGCCGAGATCGAACCCGAGCAGCGCGAACAGTTCCCGGCGGTCCCCCGGCTCGGCGGGCCGCTGGTAGAACCGGCCCTTGCGATGCGCGGTCATGACCGTCGACGCCACCCCGACGTTGCCCATCGTGCGGCCGTCGGCATAGAAGTTCAGCCGGTCGTCGAGCACCATGGCGCTGCCCGGCGGCACCGACCATCCATGCGATCGTTCGCAGAGCCAGTCGACGACCGCGGCGATCGTCTGCGGATTCTCCACCCGGGCCAGTTCGACGTTCATGTTCGTCGTGATCCGGACCGTGTCGGCCCGCCGCAGGTCGGAGAAGTCGACAGTGGTGTCTGCGCTCATGCCGGGTACGGCCGCCCGAAGATGCGATCCCAGTCGGCCGCCGGCATCCACGCCTTGACATATGGATCGACGATCTCGAACTCGACCATCTTCTTCTTGCCCGCCATGGTGAACCGCCCGGTCGGGTTCACCGTGCGCACCGTCCCGCCCATGATGCCCTTGTACTTGTGCTGCGTCCCGTCGGCCTCGAACAGCATGATCGCCCTGTCGGTCGTCACCGAGGTGAGTTCGCCCTTGGCGACCTCGATCTGCTCACCCTGGACGTCCGATTCGGCCTCGCTCTCGGAAGTCTCCTCCTCGGAGTCCACGTCCTTCTTGGCCACCTGGGGAATGGCCTGGGGCTGCGGCGGCGCCGCCCCCGGATCCTGGTCGGTCAGGTACTTGGCATCGATCTTGCCCTCGACCTCGCGCCCGAGGTACTTGTCGCTGTACCGGATGGCGATCATGCCGGCCTTGCCCATGGTGAAGTCGTCGTCCAGTACCTCGATGGGGTTCTGGCCGTCGGCGTACACCGTCTGCTGGTCGTCGTCGAAGAACGGGATCATCTGGTTGGCCTTGCCGTTCACCCAGAACCTGCGCCCGGCCACGCGCGGCTTGGGCGGGCGGCCGACCTGGTTCGGCCGGACCCAGCCGATCTTCCCGTCCGACCCGAATTTGATCTTCACCAGTGACGAGCCGCTGCCACCGGAGAGGTAGATGTGCTCGACCGGGGTTCCGCCCGCCAGCGTCTCCAGCTGCTCCTTGCCTGCCCGGTCCGCATACACCTGCACGTGGTCGGTCGGCTGGCCCGTGATGACGGCCGCGGTCCCGCTGCGGCCCTCCGGCCGGGGCATCGCACCGCCCTGGCCCTGGCCCTTCAGGTCACCCAGCACGTGGCCCCAGCCCGGGTGCAGTCCGCTGGGCTTCTTCTTGGGCACGCCGGCCCGATCCAGGATGGTCCAGGCGGTCGAGTTGCAGTTTTCGCCGCTGATGATCGCTTCCAGGCCGCCGAGCCCGCCCTTGTTGAGCTTGATGTCGTAACCGGAGTACGGCACCCGCAGGCCGTTGATCTTGGAGGTGGCCTCGATCAGCCCGTCGAATTTCAGCTTGGCGGCCTCGCCCTTCAGCGCCGTCACGCTCGGCGCAGACGGATCCCAGTCGACCGTCCCCGGCTCGTAATCTCCGAAGTCTCCGCGGGTATTGCCGTCCGACCCGGGTCCCCCGCGGAAGTAGAACTGCGAGCCGTCGGAAGCGGTGTACACGATGAACAGGTGCATCCGCTGACCGATGCCCAGCGGTGCCGAGCCGATGAACGTCGCCCGGACGTCGATCCGCGGGCCGCCCGCTTCGACGGCCAGTTCGCCGGCGCTCTTGCCGATGATCGAATCGAAGCCCTCCTGCTGCATCCAGCTGATGGTCTCCGGGGCGTACGGCCCGAGCTTGATCAGGCCGGCGTTGCGGTCTCGATAGCGCAAGGTGACCGGGAAGTACTTGTCGTCGATCCTCTTGCGCTCTTCCTTGGTGGGCTCGGGATAGTCACCGGCGTCGGTCTTCTCGGTGACCACCCTGCTCTCGATGATGTCGGTGAACTCCTTGAGCAGGTAGGCCCGCAGCAGGTCCTTCAGGCTGCGCTTGTCCTGGTCCTTCTTGGACCGCTGGCCATGGCTGGCGATGTCGGTGATCTTCTTCTGCTGGTCCTTGGTGACCCAGGCGTTGACCTGCTTTTCCGCCTCCTGGTAGTCGTTGTTCAACGGTTTGGCGGCGGTGAACGCCGCGGTCGACTCCCGGATCAATCCGATGTTCCCTGCGGTCCGGGTGGTGGCACCGGATCCGGCATCGGAGTCGGTCTTGTCGTCCTTCTTCTTCTTCTTGCTGAACGGATTGCGGCGCAACACGTCGGGCACCGCGGTTCGCCGCAACGGTGCGCCTGCGCCGGTGTCGGGATGCGCGGATTCGCCGGTGACATGATCCTCGGCGGCCCCGGTGCCGGTACTGCGGCGCAGTGCCGTCATCGCGGTGTCGGCCGCCCGATCGGCGGCCCGTTCCGCAGGGTCAACGGCGGGTCCGACCGTCAGGCCTTGGCCGGACGGCCGGTCCGCACCGGTGCGCTGGGCGGTCAGGTGTCCCAGTTCGTGCGCTATGACACGGCGTCCCTCATCGGTGTTCGGCCGGTAGCCTCCGGGTGCGAAATACAGGTCGTTGCCATGGGTGAAGGCGGTGGACTGCAGCGACCGGGCGATCCGCCCGGCCTCCCCGTCGGTGTGCACCCGAACGGCGGAGAAGTCCTGACCGAAGTGGGTGCCCAGGGGTGCCGCGATGCTGTCCGGCAGGGTCGTGCCCCCGCCCTGCCGCCGGCGCAGCGCCTGCACCACGTCGGGAGCCACGGACGTGCCGCCGAGCGGGTCCTCGACCGGCCCGGCGAGCCGCCGCACGGTGCCCTGCGCCATCACGATGCCCGGCACGGCCAGGCCGCGTGCAGGCTCTGCCGAGCCCGGCTCGGCGGACTGCCGGTCCGCCGGGGCGCCCGCGGGGTCCGCCGCATTCGACGAGCGCTTGAACATCGGAGCCCTACTCCTCGCGCCGGGAACGCGGACGATCTGGGCAGCGTCCGAGCGGCGGAAGCGCCGGGGAACGGTACGTCGATCGCGCTCCAGCGATCCGGTGAGCGGCAGGCACTGGCGTCTCATGATCGACCGTGGTAGGACAACACGGTGAATGTCGCATCTGTCGACTTTACCCCGTCGGGCGGAATCTTTCACTGGTTGCCGATGCGCATCGCTCGGGACGCCGTGGTCACCGGAGGTGTCACCGGACTGACCAGGTCCACCGGAACAGGCACCTCCGACACCGGCGGTCCGACGAGCGGTTCGACCACGGCCACCGCCGTCACGACGAGGGCTGGCAGCCCGTCCACCGCATCGGCCGGGACAACAGTGGCCGCGGGCGGGACCTCGACGACGCCCTCGGCCGCGGTGTCCGGGACGGCCGGGCAGCAGGTCGCGACCACGAGTTCGCTGCCGGGCGCCGGAGCGTTGCCGGACACCGGCACACCGGCCGGTCCGCTCGGGGGCCTGGCTTCGCCGCTGCTGCTCGGTGGTGTCGCGCTGCTGACCGCCGCTCGCCGCCGGGATGAGCCGGGCCGGCACCACTGACCGTCCGGATCGCCTCCGTCGCCCGCGGCGGGCGATGCTACCGGCGCTCGGGCAGCAGCCGGATCGAGCGCAGCATGGCATCGAACAGCGGCAGGTCGGCGTCCTCGGAACGCCTGCCGGTGGCCGCGTCCACCACGTACATGCGGTACGACGAGGCCCACAGGTATGCCTGCAGCTGGCTGACCTCGTCACCGCCGCCGAGCGAGCGCCGGTACGCCACCGCGGTCACGTCGACGAAGCTGGACAGCACGAAGTCCTGCCGGTCCAGGAGCACGAATCCCGGTATCGCGTCGGGCATCCGGACCACCGCCTGTTCGCGGAACGCGGTGAACCAATCCTCGCCGGGCTGCTCCGGCCGTCCGGACCGGATCGTGAAGGTGGGTCGCCGGCCCGCCACCTCCGGGCCGCTGACCCGCAGCATCTCCGCATCGCCCTGCACGTCCCACCCGATCGGGATCAGGATCGACAGCGCCAGGTCGACGCTGGTCAGCGAGGCAAGTCGGGGTAGCGCCGGGCCCGATGTCATGCCGGCACCCCGGCGATGAACCGGCACGACGACAGCGCCTGCTCGAACACCGTGCGGTAGTGCCCCGCCAACTCGGACGGAGCGGCCGCGGTGATGGCGACGACCCGGCCGTCGAAGCCGACCGCCGCGAACAGCACCAGCACGTCGGCCTCCAGCAAACCGGCCAGCTCGGGATGCCCCGGCGTTGCCGCACCGCCCGCCGGCAGCCCGTGCGGGAAGCGCAGCACCGCAACGAAAACCCGCTCGTCGTCGATGTCCTGCTGCCCGCGCTGCAGCACCTCCGCGGCGGTGGTGGCCATGGCATCGACCAACACCCCTGCGGCGTCCCGATCGGCACCGGCGCCCGGCGGCGCCGAGCCGACCACGGTGACGATGACCACCGCGTCGGGCACCTCGTCGTCGCGGTGCACGTACACCGCCCCGTCGGCGTTCTCACCGCCGGTGAAACCGACCGGCAGTTCCAGCGACACTCCGGTCGTAAAGCTGAAGAAGTGGATGCGCTCGGGAACCCGCACGGCTACCCTCCCCTGCTCGGGTCTCGTCGGTATCGCAGCCTAGGCCAGCGGCTGCGACCGCCGCCGCGATCGTCAGCGCGACGGCGTCGGCGCATCCCGCCCATCAGCGGGCCAGTTTGAGCATCGTGATCCGGCCTCCGCTGAACTCCACCGCCTTGATCCGGGACGAGCCGAACGCCTCCATCACCGCCATCTGGATCAGCCGGTCCAGCTCGTCGGGCTGCAGGCCGGACAGGGTGCGCAGCACCGGGTCGATCGCCTGCTGGATGCCGTCCAAGGTCGGACGGCCCTTGGCGGTCTTCCCGGCGTAGGACCGCAGCGGGCTGCGCAGCGCGCCCAGCGCCTCCCGGGAGGCCGCACGATCGGAGTCCTTGTCCCGCAGTTGCTGAAGCCTGGTCATGTCGAACACCGGCCGGATCAGCCGGCCGCTGTCGTCGGCGGTGATGGACACGACGCCGTCGAAGACCTCGATGATCAGCTGCACGAGGTACTCACGAGCATCCGGCATGGTCAACACGTCGCTGCGAGAGCCAAGCGCGTCGTCCACCACCCGTTGGATCTCCGTCAGGGTCGGCACTCCGTGTGCGTCACCGCGGATGGCGGCTGCATAGGAACGGATCGGGCCGTAGACCAGCCGGCGGACGGTGTATCGGCGTTCGTTGGCCTCGTCCTCGCCCAGGAAGCGGCCGCGGTTCTGCTGCTCCTTGGCGTACGCGTCCTTCAACCCGGCCGCCTTGGTCTGCGAGGCGACCATGACGACGGTGCCCTGCTCCACCTTGAAGTAGTTGATCATCGAGGCAAGCGCGTCGCGTCCGGCGGCGGTGAGTGCCGCGTCGGCCTCGGCCAGGTTGTCCGGCCCCACCTTCTTGACCACGCCGTCCACGATCTTCTGCACCCGCGCTTGCTTCACCCCGTTCTCGCCGCTCTTGGTCTTCTCCGCGATGTAGGCCGCGAAGTCCTCCTTCGCCTTGTCGTACAACCCCTTGCGCCGCTTGGCGTCCGCGTCCGCCAGGTACGCCCGGTTCACCTCAGCCGGGTCGGCCGCCTCGAACGCCCTGATCTCTCCCGCGCTGTAGATGAACGTCTTGATCGACGGCCCCAGTCCGCGGATCACCATGTCGGTGATCACCCGGTCGGCGACCTCGCCCTGGCCGGAGCCGGTGACCGGGCCGGCGTGCTTGCCGATGATGACCGCGACCTTCTCCTTGGTGATCCGCGCCTTGGCGGACTTGGCCTGCTCGGCCGCGTAGGTGGCGCACGCGCTCTGCAGCTGGGCCAGTGCCGTGACCCGGGCGACGGAGGAACGAGTTTGAGCGGCCTCGGCGTCGGCTCGAGAGATCGCCTGCAGGTCGGTCTTGGCGCTGGACAGTTTGCCGCCGGTGACGACCACGTGCGACCAGAATCCGCCGTAGACCTCCTCCACCAGCGCGGCGATCGCGGCATCTGCTCCCACGGTGTCCGTGCCGAAGGCGCCGATCAGCGTGGGGCCATGCTTGCCGAGAACCTTGTTGACCGCGGCGAAGTCGGGAGCGTGGGTGGGGCCGCCGGACTTCCCGCCGGCGGATCGGGTCTGCACCGCGCCGGCGACCAGGGCGGCACGCAGCGAGTCGGTGGCGGCCTTCTTGGCGTGTTCCTCGCGGACCGCGCCGATACCGCTACCGCCCACCGCGGACCATCCGCGGATCACACCGGCCTGGATGACGACGTCGCCCAGCAGCGGTCCGAATGCCTCCTTGGCGGCCTTGACCATGCCGAGGTCGGCCTCCACGTGGGTGAGCGCGGTGCCGAGCTGCCCCCGGCGGTCGGTGAGGATCTTCTGCACCCGGTCCCGGTTGAGACCCGTACTGCCGGAACCGCCGAGCTTCTCCGCCGCGTACGACCGGAAGTCGTAGATGTAGGCGTCGTAGGCGAGCTGTTCGACCTTGGCCGCCTCCTCCGGGTCGATGAGCACGTCCCGCGGGATGTAGCCGGCATCCTCGGTGACCTCGTTGACGTAGTTGGCGTACTGCTCCCAGATCTTGGTGCAGATCGCCTCGCCCAGCGCGTAGAGATCGACCTCCCCGGACAGCTCGAACCCCCCGCCGATGCCCTTGACGGCAAGCACCCCCAGGTTGACCTTCAGCTTGCCGCCCTTGAGGACGAAGGTGCCGGACACCTTGCCGCCGATGCCCGCCGCCGCCGTCACCGTTCCGGATGCCGAGAACAGCGACTTGCCGCGGAACTTCAACTCGCTACTGCCCGTCGCACTGGCCGTCACCCCGGCGAACGCCTCGGCCGACCCGGTGACCTCCACCCCGGTGAACGAGATCGCGACCTTGCCCGATGCGGAGGCCCACGCGCCGGCCTTGCCCTCGACGCTGGCCATCGCGATCAGCTCGGCCGGGCCGAGACTCAACGAGGCGGACCCGCTGAGCTCACCTCGGACCCCGGCAAACCCGCTCACCGAGCCCTCGGCGCCGATCCCCTCCTTCATGTTCAAGAAGGCCCGGCCCTGGGCGCTGGCCTCGAAGCCGGCGAACAGCGACACCTTGCCGGTGGCGACGAATTCCAGCTTCCACAGCCGGGCGAACACGGACGCCTCGGCATCCAACCCGACCCCGCCCTTGGCGTAGGCGGCGGCGGCCGCCTCCAGCGCGGGGATCAACCCGGAGGTGTCCACCTTGGCGTGGCCCGATACACCGGTGTCCACGCCGGCCATCGCGTCGTAGCTGCCCGACGCGCCGGTGGACAGGACCCCCCTCTGGTAGCTGGTGCTGCCGGAGCCCTTGCTGAACGCACCCGCCCTGGCTCTGGCCTGGAACGCCGCGAGCAGCTGGGCATCCGAGCACTCGGTGATGGTCTTGGCCCAGGCCTCGGCACCGGCCAGGTGGTCGTGCGAGGTCTCGGTGGTGCGGGTGGACAGCCCGTTGCGCACCTCCTGGGAGACCACGCCCTGGCTCCAGGTCCCGGTGACCGCCTTGTGCGTGGTCTCCGTGCGGGTGCCGGTGAATCCGCCGGACCGGTCCGATCTCGACTGTCCGACCGAGGTGGTCTCCGACTCCGTGCCGGCGAAGCCGCCGGTGCCGCTGGACATCGAGTTCTGCCGCTGTTCGGGTTGCTCGACCCGATGCCCACCCAGCAGCGGGGTCCCGTCACGGCGCAACGGATGGTACTCGCCGATGGGAGTGAGGGAGCGGCGCACCGGGGCCGAGCTGTCGGAGATCCCGTGCTCAAGTTCGCTGGGGCGCTGGGCGGTCGACCGGCGCAATGCGCTCATGGCGATGTCGGCGGACCGGTCGGCGGCCGCCTCCGCCGGATCGTTCGCGCGGCCGACGCTCAGCACCCCGCCCGCCGCGCGGTCCTCGCCGGTGCGCTGGTGGACGACATGGCTCAGTTCGTGAGCGATCAGCCGGCGCCCACCCTCGGTCCCCGGCCGGTATGCCCCTGGGGCGAAGTACGCGTCCGTGCCGTGGGTGAAGGCGGTGGACTGCAGCGACCTCGCCAGCGTGCCCGCCTCCCCGTCCTGGTGGACGCGGACGCCGGACAGGTCCTGCCCGAAGTGCTGTCCGAACGCTCCGGCCAACTCCGCGGGCAGGGGCGTGCCGCCCCCGCGGCGCCGGCGCAGCGCGTCGGTGACCGCACCGTCCACCGGCGCGCCGCCGAGCGGGTCGTCCGGGGTCGCATCCCGGCGGACCAGGAGCGGTCCCGGTACCAAGCCGGGGACCGCAACGGTCCCGGGTTCCGGGAGTGCCGGAACGGATGGGGAGACCGCGGGACCGTTCCGGTCTTCCGTCAGCCGGCCGGCGGTCTTGACTGTGGGGGCCACCTTTGCCACCAATGCGGGTTGGATGCGGGTCCCCGAGCGTGCGCCAAGCCTAGGGGATCCGGCCGCGTGACGCGTTCACCCTGGTGGACGAATCTTCCGGCGCGCCCGCCCCGATCGGGTGACCGGGAGGCGGCTCAGCGTAGGCCGGCCGGGGCGCGCCGACCCAGTTTGGCGTGCTCCCGCACCGCGGCCGCCACCACGTGCCGCATCCCCAGGCCGCATCCCTCGATCGCGGCGTCGTACACCGCGGCCAGCACGATGTTGCGCAGGTCGCCGCCGGCCAGTTCCATCGACGCGGCCAGCAGCGGCACGTCCACCGGATCGTCCGGGTCCTTCTCCCCCGCCCTGGACAGCAACTTGGTCCACAGCCGCGCCCGGGTGGCCTCGTCGGGATCGGGGAAGTGCACGATGAAGTGCATCCGCCGGGCGAACGCGATGTCCAGGTTCCCCTTCAGATTGGTCGCCAGGACTGTGATCCCGTCGAACTGCTCCATCCGCTGCAGCAGGTAGGACACCTCCTGGTTGGCGAACCGGTCGTGGGCGTCGCGGACCTCGCTGCGCTTGCCGAACAGCGCGTCGGCCTCGTCGAAGAACAGCACGACGTTCAGGTTCTCGGCGTCCCGGAAGATGCGCTCCAGGTTCTTCTCGGTCTCGCCGATGTACTTGTCGATCACCCCGGACAGGTCCACCTGCATCAGGTCCAGCCCTGCGGTGTCGGCGATGACGTGCGCGGCCAGCGTCTTGCCGGTGCCCGGGCTGCCGGTGAACAGCGCGGCGATGCCCGTGCCCTTGCCGCCCATGCCGTGTACCGCTCCGCGAGCGGTGACGGCATCCCGCATCCGCACCCAGGCGGCCAGCCGCTCCAGGGTGAGCCGGGTCTCCTCGGGCACCTCCAGATCGTCGAACGAGGTCCGTGCCCAGCCGAGTCCGGACCTCACCCCCGCCGACCCGCCCAGCATGCGGACCGCTTCGGCCACCAGCACCGGGTCGGGGTCGCGGCCGGTGATGCCGGCCTGCGCCAGCACATGACGCCCCGCCGTGTCGATCTGCTCCGGCGTCAGCCGGTAGGCCACCAGGGCGTCGTCCGGCACCTGGTCGGCGGTGATCTGCTTGCGCCACAGGCCGATCCGGTCATCCGGCGGCAACGGCGTGGTGCGCACGGTCACCGGCAGGGTGCGGTGCCAGCCGGCGTTCCACCGGCACGAACCGACCATCACCACCGGTACCGGCGCGTTGGCCAGCAACCGCACCACCGCCGCGGCATCCGAGTCGCCCACCAGGCACTCGGCGGAGGCCAGCACCACGCCGCTGGCCAGCAGTCCCGATCGCCGGATCGCGGCCGTCGCGGCATCCACCAGACTGACACCGGCCGGGCGCAGACCCAGATCGAAACTCG
Organism: Nakamurella sp.; assembly: GCA_035708025.1. Taxonomy (GTDB): domain Bacteria; phylum Actinomycetota; class Actinomycetes; order Mycobacteriales; family Nakamurellaceae; genus Nakamurella. The sequence goes on from DASSTH010000579.1 coordinate 10,084, forward strand.
CGCAACGGATGTCGGAGGCCGCAAAGGCGCTGCGCGCCACCGCGGCGCCGGCCGCCCCCGGCGGGTCCTCCACCCAGCACAACCCGTTCCCGGCGGTCAGCGCGGCCGTCAACTCCGCCACTCCGGGCGCGCCCACCAGGTCCTCCGGCCCGGGCACATCGGCCGCCATCGCGGCGGCCACCGGCTCGGGCACGGCCGTGCCCAGCAAAGCACCGACCACGTCCTCCCCGGTCGACAGCGCCCGGCCGAGCATCCATGGTCCGTCGCCCAGGACGACCAGACCCCAACGGCGCAGTGGAGCGGTGGGGCCCAGGGCGGCCCGGCCGACGGCCGCGGTCAGCGGGACCCCGGCGAGTTCCAGCGCCAACGCGACGGTGGCCGGCCGCGGCCCGCCAGCACCGAGCAGGATGCCGTAGGCCGCAGCCAGGTTGGGATCGATGTCGGCCGCCGCGACCACCAGCAGGAGATCACAGGAGACCGCATCCAACCGGAAGACGGCGGCGGTGCGACGCAACGACGCCTCGATCATCTCGGCCATCGAGGTCGCGTCGGATCCCGGCGCCACGTCCTCCCATTCGCCCAGCACCGCGTCGACCGCCGACCAGGCGGGGTCGTCCTGCAGCCCGCGCCGCCGGGCGGCATGCCGGACCGCCTGGACCACCGCGCCGAGGCCGGCGACACCGGACTCGTCCACGCCCGTCCCGGCGCCGTTCCGGCCCGGCGCCCCGGCGGTGACACTCCGGCCGGGGCCATCCGGGCTACCGCTTGGCCGTACCCCGGCCGCTGCCTTCGCCACGGCGTCCTCCTTCCGGCCGCAGATGGGCTGCAGCGTGCAAGCGTTCAATCATCCATTTGCGCCAGGATTCACCCGTTCGCTCGACCTGGGCTCGTTCCCAGAATGTCAAAACGGTCAGCGTTGCGCCCAGTTCGGCGTTCATAGTGCGAAGCGACAGCGTACTATTCACTCGATCGGTCCTATCCCTAGGCCCCTGAGGCCGACGGTCATTACGGTACGCGGGCCGACCGCCGGATGGGTGGGCCTCGCACAGGACCTGGGCCTCTGGACTAAGCGACCATAAGGTTGCACAGTGTTACCTGGTCTGGATCTGTCGGGGGTCCTTGCCGTCCTCATGAAAATCAGGGAGTTTTCGGCGTGATCATCCCCGTCATCGATACCGGCCTGGAGGCGTTGGTCCGCGACGTCCTGCCTCTCCCCGCCACCGTTGGTGACGTCTCGTTCGACCCACCGTCCGGAACCTGGTCGGCGCAGCTGTCCCGCATCACCGTCAACCTTTTCCTGTTCGGTGTGGGACGGTCGCCACAACCGCCCCGGCCGACCGTTGACCGGGAATGGGACGGCCGCATGCAGCGCCGCCCACGGCTGCCCATGGTGGAGCTGCACTACTTGGTGTCTGCGTGGGCCGGCACCATCCGGGACGAGCATCAACTGATCGGCGAACTGCTCACCCAGTTCGTCCTGAACCAGATCATCCCCGCCAAGCACCTGCCGGACAGCATGGTGACGCCGGTCCAACTGGCGGTGGCCCCGCACGACAACAACCGGGCCAAGGACGTCTGGTCCACCGTCGGCGGCACCATCAAACCCTCGTTCGAACTGGTCGTCACCACCGCGATCGACAGCCTGCCGTACATCGACCTGCCGCCCGCGGTGGAGCGCATCGCCGGACTCGTCGCACCGCACGGCGGCTCGGGGGGCTGAGCGTCGTGCGCGTCAGTTCCGACATCGCTCAGCTCGACATCGCTCCCGGCAACCAGGCCGACGTCACCCTGAACATCGTCAACACCGGCACCGTGATCGATGGTGTCACCGCCCGCGTGGTGGGACTGCCGGACCGCAACGTCAGTACCAGTCCGACCGTGCTGCCGTTGTTCCCGGACTCCGCCGGGCAATTGACCGTCACCCTGGGGCTGCCGCAGAGCTTCCCGGCCGGACGGCATCCGATGACGGTCGAGGTGCTCTCCCGCCAGCCGGACATCCGCCCGACCTACGTCAACGTCGACCTGGTGGTGCCGCAGGCACCGGCCATCAGCGTCACCACCCGGCCGGAGGTGGTGCGCGCCCGGCGCACCGCCCGGTTCATGGTCACTGTCACCAACCGGGGCAACGTGACGCTCGACGTCGATCTGACGGTGAACGACCCGCAGAAGATCTGCGGCGTCAAGGTGCAGCCGCAGATCATGACCCTGCTGCCCGGCGCGGCGGTGGAGTCGGTGGTCACCGTGCGGGTGCCGCGGGCCATCATGGGCACCGACTTCGACCGGCCGCTGCTGGTCGAGGCGGTGGCCCGGCCGGCGGGCACCCAGGCGCTGCTGCCGGCACCACAGCCGGTGATCGATCCCACCATCCCCGGTCCGGTGCCCGACGCGGCCGGCCAGGAGGTCCCCGCCGAACCCCCGACCGAGCCGCTCACGCAGCAGATCACCATCACCTTCCGGCACCGTCCGTACTTCACCCGCGGGCTGATGACGGCGCTGATCCTGCTGGCGATCATCGCGCTGTGGGCCGCTGCCTTCCTGTTCGGGCTGGCCCGGGTGTTCGCCGGGGACCCGCTGACGAAATCGGCGCCCGCCTCGTTCTTCGCGGCCACCCAGACCGATGCCCAGGCCGGTTCCGGCAACGGCACCGGGGCGACGGCCGGGACACCCACCGGGGGGTCGTCACCGACCTCCGGCGCCGGCACGACCGCCGGGACCGCCGCTCCGGGGGCCGGTTCCGGCTCGGGGCAGGGCGGCTCGCCCGTCGTCGCCCCGGCCGCCAACGCCGCACCCGCGGGGGCGTTGCCGAAGGGCGGGGCGCTGCCTGCCGGGGTCGGCGGCACCATCACCGGCACCGTCACCGCGGCCAGCAGCGGGGACCCGGTTGGCCGGATCCTGGTCGAGGCGCTGCGGGTCAAGGGCGACGGCAGCACGGTGCCGGTGGCGTCGGCGGCCACCCAGGCGGACGGCACCTACCAGGTGTCCGGCCTGTTCCCGTCCCAGTACCTGCTGCGGTTCTCCGCCCGCGGGGTGATCGAGCCCACCTACTTTCCGTCCGCGTCCAGCCTGGCCCAGGCGAAGACGATCACCGCGGAGTCCGGCAAGGTCACCCCCGGCGGCGATGCGGTGATCACCGGACTGCCCGCCACCATCACCGGCAAGGTCGACCCCGGGGACACCACCGACAAGGTGGTCACCACGGTGAGCGCCCGGCTGCTCAAGCAGGGCCCCGGACAGAAGGTGACGATCCCACCGGTGAAGACG
>DASSTH010000580.1:0-3681 GCA_035708025.1 Nakamurella sp.
CGCTGAAGACCTGGGCCGAAGCGGACTACACGATTGCGAACGTGACGGGCAAAGGTCTCGTGTAGATCCGCCGGGGTTAGGGCTTCTGGAACGGCCAGTGGCGCTAAGACGGCCTCACGCGGCTCCTGCAGGGAACTGATCTGGCTGGCCAGCTGGCGCGGACGTGGCCACTTGATGGCTAGGATACGTGAGCTGGTGAGACACTGACCGGGTGAGCGGTGACAGCCCTCGCGATGAGGTGCCTCCTGCCGAACGGGCGCGGCAGCGCGGCGCGTCGGCGGCGGACCGCGCGGCGCAGACGGCCACGCGGATGCGGGAGCTGTCAGATGACCGCCAGCTGGGCGGCCACCTAGCTGCCCCGGCCGCCCGGCAAGCCATGCTCGCGAAACAGAGGCTGGCCGTGGCCAGCGAGCGAGTCCAGGCCGCGGCGGCCCGCGCGGCCGCCGCCCGTGAGGCGGCCGCCCTGGCCCACGACCGTGCTGCCGCACTTTACGACCGGCTGGTCCTTGGTGGCCATGGTGATGCTGGCGATGTCGACGGAAGCTGAATACTGACCCCGGCGCGGCATCCGAATTTTGACCCTTCTTCCCGAGAGCCTGGCTCGAGTCGAGCCAGGGAGGAAGCAGGTGATTTCAGTGGAGGACTGGGCAGAGATCCGCCGGCTGCATCGGGCGGAGGGCCTGCCGATCAAGCAGATCGCCCGGGTCATGAAGGTCTCCCGGAACACGGTTCGCGCGGCGGTGCGGTCGGACGGGCCGCCGCGGTATGAGCGGGCGGCGGCGGGGTCGGTGGCGGATGAGTTCGAGCCGCGGATCCGGGAGCTGCTGAGGGTGTTCCCGCAGATGCCGTCGACGGTGATCGCGGAGCGGATCGGGTGGCCGTATTCGGTGCGGGCGCTGAGCGGGAAGGTGGCGGAGTGGCGTCCGGCGTACTTGCCGCCGGATCCGGCGTCGCGGACGGCGTATGCGGCCGGGGAGATCGCGCAGGATGACTTCTGGTTTCCCGATGTGGCGGTTCCGGTCGGGTTCGGGCAGGTCCGCACGGCGAAGCAGCTGCCGGTGCTGACGATGGTGTGCGGGTACTCGCGGTGGGCCTCGGCGCTGCTGGTGCCGTCGCGGTGCGCGGAGGACCTGTTCGCCGGCTGGTGGCAGCTGATCGAGGCGCTGGGCGCGGTGCCGAAGCTGCTGGTGTGGGACGGCGAAGGCGCCATCGGCCGGCATCGGGGCGGCCGCAGTGAGCTGACCGCGGAGTGCCAGGCGTTCCGTGGCACGCTCGCGGCCGGGGTGTATGTCTGCCAGCCCCGGGACCCCGAAGCGAAAGGCCTGGTGGAGCGGTTCCACGATTACCTGGAGCGGTCGTGGCTGCCGGGCCGGGAGTTCGCCTCGCCGGCTGATTTCAACGCTCAGCTGGCCGGGTGGCTGGCCACGGTGAACACCCGGTGGCGGCGGCACCTGGAGTGCGCGCCGGCCGACCGGATCGCGGCGGACCGGGCAGCGATGACCGGACTGCCGCCGGTGGCCCCGGTCACGGGATGGCACAAGACCGCGCGGCTGCCCCGCGACTACTACGTGCGGCTGGACGGCAACGACTACTCCGTGGACCCGGCGGTGATCGGCCGCCGGATCCAGATCACCGCGGACCTGGCCCGGGTCAAGGTGACCTGCGACGGGCGGGTCGTCGCCGATCACGAGCGGATCTGGGCCCGGCATCAGACCCTCACCGACCCGGCGCACCTGGCCGCGGCGGCCGCGCTGCGGTCTGCGCGGCGACTGCTGGCCCCGGTGCCCGGCCCGGCCGGCGCCGAGGTCGAGTACCGTGACCTGGCCGTCTATGACCGGCTGGGCGGCGCCCGGGAGGCGGTGTGATGGAGGCCTACCCGGCGATCGCCGACTGCGCGGTCACCGCCGCGGCGATGCGCGCGGCCGCGTCGATCATCGAAGACTCAGCGCTGGCCGGGCTGTCGGTCACCTGCGAGCCCGGCCAGATCACCGTGCAGGTCTGCGAGTGGTCCGGGAGCCCGGCCGAGCGCGCCGCGCAGGTCGGCCTGCTCGCCGCGATCACCGGCACGCACGCCTACCAGCACGATAGCCGCACCACCGCCTGGACCCAGGTCAAGGCCTGCGGGCAGGCCCGCGGCATCCCGGTGGTCATCTTCACGCCGATCGGGGTGCGGACCCGGCCCGCGGGCACCGGCCCGGTCCCGCTGGCCGCCGGGCCCGGCGGCCAGCACGCCGCGATCCCGGACGGGCAGCTCCCGTGCGGGTGGCGGTGGTGCACCGAACTGGACCCCGAACCCGCCACCGCGCCCGGGCAGCAGGTGGCCTGATGGCCGCCGCGACCGCCAGCCGGGACATCGCCGCCGAGCTGGCCTACCTGACCCGGGCGCTGAAGGCCCCCGCACTGCGCGACGCGGTGCCCCGGCTGGCCGGGCGGGCCCGCGCCGAATCGTGGAGCCACGAGGAGTTCCTGGCCGCCTGCCTGCAGCGCGAGGTCGCCGCGCGGGAATCCCACGGCGGCGAGGGACGCATCCGGGCCGCCCGGTTCCCCGCCCGCAAGGCGCTGGAAGACTTCGACTACGACCACCAGCGGTCCCTGCGCCGCGAGGTCATCGCGCACCTGGGCACGCTGGACTTCGTGGCCGCCCGGGACAACGTGGTGTTCTTGGGCCCGCCCGGCACGGGCAAGACGATGCTGGCCATCGGGCTGGGCATCCGCGCCTGCCAGGCCGGGCACCGGGTGCTGTTCGCCACCGCCGCCGAATGGGTCGCCCGGCTCGCCGACGCCCACCACGACGGGCGGCTCCAGGCCGAGCTCACCCGGCTCGGCCGCTACCCGCTGATCGTGATCGATGAGGTCGGCTACATCCCGTTCGAGCCCGAAGCCGCCAACCTGTTCTTCCAGCTCGTCTCGGCCCGGTACGAAAGAGCCAGTCTCATCGTGACCAGCAACAAGCCGTTCGGGCGCTGGGGCGAGGTGTTCGGCGACGACGTGGTCGCCGCCGCGATGATCGACCGCCTCGTCCACCACGCGGAGGTCATCAGCCTCAAAGGAGACAGCTACCGGCTCCGCAACCGCGACCTGGGCCGCATCCCCGCCACCAGCCACGACCACGGAGAAACCCCATGACCCGAACCCATGGCCCCCGTCCCGCCGCGCAGCGGCGACGACACCTACGACCTGATCGACGGCGCCCTCTACCAGCTCGCCGAACGCCGCGGAAGATGGCTCGGCGACCCCATCGCCGCGATCACCCTGCTCGCCAGCCTCATCGACCAGGCCGAACGCATGCTCCCGATGTTCGCCGCCGAGGCCCACGCGAACGGGGCCAGCTGGACCGACATCGCCACCGCCCTGGGCACCAGCCCCGAGCAAGCCGAACTCCGGTACAGCCCCGGCTCGCCCGTCGCCGACTGCCGATGGCCCTACGACTACGACTAGCAACCAGGCCAAGCCAAACCAGCACAGAGTAACCAGCCAACCCATCGAAGGGTCAAAATTCCGATGCCGTCACAGGGTCAGAATTCAGATGCCGTTGACACACTGCCGATTCGATCGAGGCCCTGCTGGCCTTGCCCGGGCGACCATCGCGTGGGTGAGAGCTTGTCCAGAGGGCGCCCGGAGCGCATGACATGACGATGAGCCGGATTTCACGACTGGGGTGGTACGCCCGCGGGGCAACCG
>DASSTH010000581.1:0-2587 GCA_035708025.1 Nakamurella sp.
CCGCGGCGGCGGGCCTGTCCAAGGGCATCTTGTCCTCGATGCTGCACGTGCAGTCGCTGCACGAATACAACTTCGACACGGCCTGGCCCCACTCGATCGACGACATCACCCTTGCCACCGTCCTCGGCGTGCTGTCGCTGCTGCTGGTGATACCCGCGGCGTTCTTCTACATCCTGATCATGCTCGTGCGCGAGGCCGCGCTGATCATCCTCGTGGCGACCTCGCCGATCTCGGCCGGCGGCCTGGTCAGCGATGTCGGCAAGGTGTGGTTCTGGAAGACGCTGCGTTGGTTCTTCTCCTGCCTGCTGATATCACCGGCGGCGGCGCTGCTGCTCGGCGTCGGCATGCAGCTGTCCAACGGCGCGATCAACCACACCCCGCCGCCGTGTGTTCCGAACAACTGCGACAACTTCGATTGGCTGATTCACCACGCCAAGCAGATGAGCGACTGGCAGCACGCAAACAACTCCTCCACCGCCGGGATGGCCATCGTCGGCTGCATCGTGATCGCGATCGGCGCCGTCTGCCCGCTGATCCTGTTCCGGCTGCTGGCGTTCGTCGAGCCGGGCACGGCCTCCGGTGCGGCGCTGCGCCAGTCGTGGTCCGACGCCGGTGGCATGTCCGGGATCATGAGCGGCGGCGGCAAGCAGTCTTCGGGCAGCTCGGCCGCCACGCAGAGCAGCAGCGACGGCCGCTCGGGCGGCGAGTCGGGAGCCGAGTCGCAGACCCAGGGTCGGCTGGCCGCCGCGATGGGCGCGTTCGGCACCGGCATGCAAGTCGCCACGTCGATCGCGCACAAGGCCGCTGACCTCGGCTCGGACGTCCTCGGCTCCGCCGGCGTCGGCTCGCCCGGCTACTCGATGACACCCACGGACGAGCGCGCCTACCGCAACGGCGGCGGCCGCAGTTCAAGCGGAGGCCAGGGCGGCGGCGGGCAGTCCGGCGGTCAAGACGGCGGTGGTAGCACGCCACCCCCGAGCAGCCCACCCGAACCACCTACACCGCCGGTGCCTACGGCGGCACCCAAGGCCCCCCTCGGCCCAGGCGGTGGCGGCGGCGCGGCTGGCGCAGGTGAAGCAGGCGGCGCGGCTGGCGGCGCTGAGGCTGCCGCGGTGGCGCTGTGAGCGCCGAGGCCGGGCCGGTGCGCTACGGCGCCTGGGCGAAGGACAAGCAGGGCTGGTTCCTGGGCCTGTCCGGCGGCGCGTGGGTCACCATCCTGGTCGCTGGGCTGCCGCTGCTGATGGCCGTCAACGCACACGGCTGGCCCTTCGCGGCCCTGTGGGTGCCCGTGTGGGCAGTGGTCATCGTCCTGGTGGCCGTACCGGTCCGGGGCCGCCCGGCGATCCGCTGGGCCAAGGACTCATTGACTCGATCCTTTGGAGTTGTCATGCGCTGGACTGACTGGCAGTCGAAGGCTGCCGCCGGCACCGTGGAGGAGTTCGACGAGGCCGACCTGCCCGGAGTGCTGTCCGGGATCCGCACCCACGACGGACCGCCGTTCGGACCGCTGATGGCCCGCCCAGCGATCGTGGCGGACAACAAGGAACGAACCTGGGCCGTCGTCGCCCGGATCACCCACCCGGGGATCGGGCTGTCGGAGGTAGGTGCCCGCACCCGTATGGGCAATGGGCTGTCTGAGCTGCTCGAAGGTGCCGCAACCGGGGCGCTCGTGTCACTGGCCGCGCTGCAGGTCCGCACTGTCCCCGATGACGGGGCCGAACGCACCGCGTGGCAGCAGCGCAACCTGCGTCGCGATGCGCCGCCACTCGCGCTGGCGGTCGACGCCGAACTGTCCCAGGTGATGACCCAGGCCGGCGTGCGGCACGAGGCGTTCGTGACGATCGTGGTGCCGGAAGGCCGCATCGCCAAGCAGGCCAAAGAGGCCGGCGGCGGCATCGACGGGCGCGCCCGCGTCCTGTACGGGGTGATGGGCGAGATCGAGGCCCGGCTGATGGGTCCGGTCGGTTGCACGAGCGTGACCTGGCTGGATTCGCCCGCGCTGGCGGCTGCGATCCGTACCGGGTTCGCCCCGGCCGATCGGGCGCTGCTCACGTCGACAGCAATCGCCGCGCAGAGCGACCCGAACGTCGCAGCTGGGCTGCCGATGGCGGCGGCCGGGCCGTCGTCGACGCCGAACCCGGAGGCCCGGTTCTACTCCCACGACGCGTGGCAGTCCGTGACGTGCACGATCCTGCTGCCGGACAAGGGCGCGGTGATGGGCGCTTTGGCTCCGGTGTTCACCCCGACCACGGCGGGGGAGCGGCGGTCGGTGACCGTGTTCTTCGAGCCGATTCCGGGTCACAAGGCCGAGCGGATCGTCGACAACGAGTCGATGTCATCGGACCTGGCTGCCGGGCTGCGGCGCCGGTCCGGGTTCGCGATGCGGGCGCGACATCGCCGCGACGCCGCCCGGGTGGAGAACCAGGACGTGCGCCTGGCGGAGGGCAACGCTCTGGTGCGGGTGGCGATCGCCGCAGCGGTCACCGTCCCCAACACCTGGTCGATCACCGACTACGGGCGCCGGCTCGAGTCGTCGATCACCGGTTGCGGGTACAACCCGCTGCGGCTGGACCTGGCCCAGGATTCC
>DASSTH010000582.1:0-3856 GCA_035708025.1 Nakamurella sp.
GAAGTCGCACGACTGGCTGCAGGTGAACTACCTGGGCCAGGTGTGGGGCGGCAAGGTGTTCGACAACTCCTACGACCGTGGGTCGCTGTTCAGCTTCCAGGTGGACGCCACCCCGCAGCCGCAAGTGGTGGCCGGCTGGGACTACGGGCTGCGCGGCGTCAAGCAGGGCAGCCGGGTGATGCTGTCCTTCCCGCCGCAGGACGGATACGGCACTACCGGCAACCCGCCGGACATCTCCGGGACCGACACGCTGATCTTCGTGGTGGACGTGGTGAAGGTCATCGGTGAGAACGCGGGCGGGCAGGCCGATGCCGCTCCGCAGTCGGTGCCGGACGGGCTGCCGACGGTGACGGGGGATCTCGGCAAGGAGCCGAAGCTGACGGTGCCGTCCGGCATGGCCGAGCCCACCGCCGACAAGGTGGTGGTGCTGGCCAAGGGCACCGGCGAGCCGGCGGCGGCCGGCAACGTGCTGGTGCAGTACGTGGCCGAAACTTGGGACGGCTCCGAGACCGAGAAGAGCTGGCCGGACGCCAGCGGCGCGGATGCCACCGCGGGCACCGGTCCGCGATCGCTGCCGCTGACCACCGATTCGCCGTTCGCGTCGCTGATCGGAGTGCCGATCGGTAGCCGGGTGTTGCTGCTGATGAAGGCCGACTCGTCCACCGGCAATCCCGCGCTGGCGTGGGTGATCGACCTGGTGCTGCAGACCGACGTGACCCCGGCCACCAGCAGCTCGGCCGCCGCGAGCGGGACCAACCCGCCTCCCACCGCGCCCACATCGTGACAACAGCGGTCCCACATGACGGCGGTTACGGTGGGCGATGTGCCGAGCGATCCGTCCACAGCGGGCGACCCGCCGGTCCTGGCCGGGCCGCGCGGCGGTGACGCGACCGCGGGTGGGCGGTCCCCGTCACCGATCGGTGATCCACCGGACGGGACGGTGACGGAGCCGGCCGCGCCGCGCTGGCCGATGGTGCTGGACGCCGTCGGCCTGCTGGCCCGGCTGCTGCTGGCCGGGGTGTGGCTGGCGTCCGGGGTGATCAAGGCGTCCAACCTGGCCGAGACCGAGGTGGCGGTCCGGGGATACCAATTGCTGCCGGAGTCGCTGGTGGTACCGGTAGCCGCGGTGCTGCCCTACCTGGAGATCGCCGTGGGGGTGCTGCTGGTGCTGGGCCTGGCGACCCGACTGGCCGCGATCCTCTCGCTGCTGCTGCTGGCGGCGTTCCTGGTGGGTGTGATTTCGGCCGCAGCGCGGGGCCTGTCCATCGACTGCGGCTGCTTCGGCGGTGGCGGCCAGGTGGCGGCCGGCGACACGCAGTACACCTGGGAGATCCTGCGGGACAGCGGGTTGGTGCTGGTCGCCGGCTATCTGCTAGTGCGGCCATGGTCGCTGCTGTCGGCGGACGGCTGGATCAGATCGCGGGCCGCAAGGTACGCGGAACCGGCATAGTGGATGTGGCGCCGCGCGGCTGGACGCGCGGCGGCCTGACGGTCAGGAGGACAGGGTCGTGGCCCAGCGCGGTCGCAAGCAGTCGTCGCAGGTCCCGGGCATGGTGTCCGGCGGATCCCGCTCCGGCGGCTCCGGGGGCGGAAGGCCGGGTCAGGGCAAGCCCGGCGGCAAGGCGCCGTCGGGCAAGGTCCCGTCGGGCAAGGCACGATCCGGCGCCCGGCAGTCCATCGCGGCGGCCCGGCGGTCCAGCGGCGATCGCACCCAGCTGATCATCGGCGGCGTCGCGGTGGTGGTGATCATCGCCATCATCGCGGTAGGCCTGGTGCTGTACAACAAGAACTCCGCCGTCCCGGAGTCCGGTTACGGGGTGTCCACCGCGTCCACCGCCTCCGTCGACGACAGCGGCATCATCACGGTCAGCAACGGATCGCCCGATCTCGTGCTGGACATCTACGAGGACGGGCTGTGCCCAGTGTGCGGGCACTTCGAGGGGCAGTTCGGCGAGCAGATCTCCAAGGCCATCGACCAGGGCCAGCTGACCGTCCGCTACCACATGGTCGACTTCCTGAATTCCCGGTCGCACTCCGGTGACTACTCCACCCGCGCCTACGCGGCGCTGATGGCGGTCGCCAAGGGCGACGGCGAAAAGCCCGGCGTGTTCATGCAGTTCCACTCTGCACTGTTCGACTCGAAGAACCAGCCGGTGGAGAACGGCAGCAGCGATCTGAGCAACGCCCAACTGGCCTCGCTGGCCGGGGCGAATGGCGCCAGCAAGACCACCCAGGAGCAGGTCTCCGGCGGCGCCGAGGTGCAGGCCGCGAGCGCCGACGCGCAGAGCAACCTGCAGAAGCTCAGCGCGGTCGCGGCCAAGTCCGGGCAGAATCCCGGCACGCCGACCGTGGTCAAGGACGGCACCCCGGTGCAGATCAACGACGTGGACTGGCTGACCAAGCTGCTGCCCGCGGGATCGGCGGACAGCTCGGCGCCCAGCTCGGGCGGCTGACCCGACACCGGCAACGCCGAGGGCGCCGGTCAGCCGCCGGGCCGAGGCGGCGCCGGTGCTCTCGGCTCACGCCTGGCCACGAAGGCGGCCGCTGCCGCTCGTGCCGATCGACCGGACACCTGGAGCTTGACGTAGGCGTTCGACAGGTGCCGCTCGACCGTACGGACACTCAGGAACAGCCGATCGGCGATCTCCTCGTTGGTCAGCCCGGTGGCCACCAGCCGCAGCACGTCCAGTTCCCGCGGGCTGAGCGGAATGCTGGCAGGCTCCGGGACCGCTGGTGAGCCGCCGAGGAAGGCTCGCAACTCCCGTAGGATCACCTGCCACGCCGGCTCTCCGGCCATCGGCACGTGGTTCTCACTGTCCAGCAGCACCAGCCGGGCGTCCGGGATGCCGGACGCCAGCAGGCGGGCCTCCTCGACCGGCACGACCTGGTCGCCCCGGGCGTGCATCACCAGGGTGGGCGTGCGCACCCGACCCAACAGGTCGGTGACGTCCTCGTCACTCCACGCATTCCGCAGCCGCACCGCCATCTCCGGCGTGCTCGAGATCCGCATCAGCTCGTCCAGCCAGCCCACCTGCTCCTCGGTCCCCTGCGGGATCAGCAACGAGCCGAAGACCTGACGGAACACCGGCGAGGCGGCGCCCCAGCCGTCCCGCACGATCGACTGCAGCAGATCCTCCTCGGCCAGTTGCTGCGGTGTGACGTCACGGCGGCGGCGGCCGCGGGCGTAGGCGCCGCACAGCACCAGGTGGCTGACCCGGTCCGGATGGCGAACGGCATAGCGGATGGCAGTCGGCCCGCCCTGCGAGACGCCCAGCAGCGCGAACCGGCCCAGCCGTGCGGCGTCCACCACGCTCTCCAGGTCGGCGGTGAACGCCTCCAGGCCCAGATCGGCCGGCTCGCGATCGGACATGCCGCAGCCGCGCTCGTCGTACCGGACGATCCGATGCTCACTGCCGAGGTCGGTCCACCAGTGCCGCCACAGCGGGCTGTGCCAGTCCAGTTCGACGTGCGTGAACCAGTGCGCCGCCTTCACCAGGGCGGGTCCGGCGCCGCAGGTGGCATAGGCCAGGCGCACCCCGTCCGGTGACGTGCAGAACCGGATCTGCTGGTCCACGGCCCGAGGTTAGTGCGGATCGGCCTAGCGGGCACGGGATCGGGACGGGTTCCGCTGAAGTCTCAGCTCGGGACGGGGTTCCGCCGGAATCTCAGCTCTGCTCAGGTCGCGGCCGGGCGGCGGACCAGGATCTCCAGCCGCACGAAGGTCTGGTCGTAGCTGCCATCGTGCCGGCGCAGCCGGTCCACCGCGCCGACGGCCTCCGCGGTGATGGCCCGGGCCCGCTCCGGGTCCACGTGCCGGGTCAACACCAGCGCCACCTGCGAGGACAGCAACCCGGCG
>DASSTH010000583.1:0-15224 GCA_035708025.1 Nakamurella sp.
GGCAGTTCGGCTGGGCGGCCCGGCTGGCCTACGCGGTCGGCAAGGCCGGCATCGACGCCATGACCCGCACCCTGGCGGTCGAGTGGGCCCCGCACGGCATCCGGGTGAACGCCGTCGCCCCGGGCTACATCGAGACGCCGATGATCGCGCGCGCCATGGCCGACGGCCAGTTCGATATGGGAATCACCAAGCTGCACGCCATCGAGCGGCTCGGCACGCCCGACGAGGTGGCGCGCGCGGTGCAGTTCCTGCTGTCGGACGCGGCCAGCTTCATCACCGGCGATGTGCTGCTGGTGGACGGCGGATTCTCGGCCCGCAAGGTGCCCTGGTGAAAGTGCAGTGACGGTGCAATGACGGTGCAATGACGGTGCAGTGACGGTGCAGTGAATCTGCCGTGAGGTGCCGTGACGGGGCGTGATGGTGCCGCGTGATGCCGCGGTGCTGTCGTGATGGAGAGCGAGGAGGCGATGACCGCCGTGCCCGATGCCGATGCCGATGCCACCTCCGGTGGGCTGATCATCGAGCGGATCGAGACCATCCCGGTGAAGGTGCCGCTGCGCACGGTCTTCCGGGGCAGCGCCTACCGGATGGACAACCGGGCCACCATCGTGATCCGGCTGCACACCGCCGGCGGCATCGTGGGCGAGGCGTACGCCGGTGACGAGGGTGCCACGCTGCGCGAGATCGATGCGGTGGTGCACACCGAGATCGCGCCGCGGCTGATCGGCCAGGACGCCTTCGCCACCGAAAAGTGCTGGCAGCTGGGCTATCCCGTCACCTACGACATCCTGCGCGACCGCCGCATCGGGCTGGTGGCACTGGCCCTGGTGGACAGCGCGGTCTGGGACGCCGTTGGCAAGGCGCTGGGCCAGCCGTTGTGGCGGTTGTGGGGCGGATACACCGACACGCTGCCGCTGATGGCGATCGGCGGCTACTACGGCGAGCCGCTCGGCCCCATCGAGCGGGAGATCGCCGACTACCGGGAACTCGGCCTCGCCGGCCTGAAGTTCAAGGTCGGCGGGCGGTCCCCGTTGGAGGACGCCCGGCGGGTCCGGGCGGCTCGGCGGGCCGCCGGGGACGACTTCATCCTGACCGTGGACGCCAACCAGGGCTACACCACCCGGGAAGCGATCGAGTTCGCCCGTGCCGTGGCGGACCTGGACATCCGCTGGTTCGAGGAGCCGGTGCGCTGGCACAACGATCGGATGGGCCTGCGCGACGTCCGGCTGGCCGGCGGCCTGCCGGTGTGTGCCGGGCAGAGCGAGCTGTCGCCGTCCGGCTGCCGGGAACTGATGCAGGCCGGGGCGATCGACGTGTGCAACTTCGACGCGTCCTGGTCCGGCGGGCCGACCGCATGGCGGCGCACCGCCGCGATCGCGACGTCCTACGACGTCGCCATGGGCCACCACGAGGAGCCGCAGGTGTCGGCGCATCTGCTGGCCAGCCAGCCGCACGGCACCTACGCCGAGTGCTTCCACCCGGAGCGGGACCCGTTCTGGTGGAACCTGATCGTCAACCGGCCGGCGCTGACCGGCGGGCGCATGACGCTGTCCGAGGCGCCTGGCTTCGGCTGGCAACTGGACTGGGACTACATCACGGCGCACCGGCTGGACTGATTTGCGGGAGGCACCCACCAGTAGTCGCCCAGCGGCGCCGACAAGAAATCGGCACCTCGGGGGCCGGCACCGCCGAAAAGTCGCACCTCGTTGGCCGGGGTGACCGCATTTCCGCAGGTGGGCTTCCGAGCCCCTGCATCGAGGTGCGACTTCTTGGCGCGCACATCCATGCGAGGCACCGCGATGGCCGGTGTCGCGGCAGCTTGCAACGGGGCTCAAGTGGTCGTCAGCCGCCGGTCCCGCGGCAGCGCACAACGAACCTCGGCTGGTCGTCAGCCGCGCCAGGAGTCGATGTCGTCCAGCGGGTAGATCGGCCGCGGGATGCGCTGCCAGGGCAGGCCGACGATGTCGGACTGGGTCGGCCCTGGCGTCGCCACCCGGATCACGTTCTCGGTGAACGGGCGGAAGTACTGGAAGTTGCTGGCCGTCTTGAGCACCACCGCGTCGAACTCCGCCGGGTCGATCCCGAAGTGCTGGTAGGCACCCGGATGGTTGCCCGCCACGCCGGGCCGCTCGCTCACCGCGATCACCACCCCGCCGGCCCGCAGCAGCGCCACCCGGCCCCAGTGCACCTCCGCCTCCGGATACCCGGCCAGCCGCAGCACCGGCTCGTCGACCGCATCCACGGTGCCCGTCACCCGCACCGGTGGGAAGAACCCGGAGATGGCACCACCCAACTCCAGTTCGACCGGCGCACCCACCCCGGCCGACACCAGCCGGGCGGTGGCGTCCGGGTCCACCAACGGCACCAGCGCCCGGATCCCGTCCCGCGCCAGCAGTTCGGCCAGGATGACGGTGGAATCGCCGGCGGCACCGCCGAACACCGAGTCGCCGGTGTCCGACAGCACCGCCAGCCCCGCGGCGTCCCGCGCCGCCGTCACCGCGTCCGCCACCGGTATCGCCGTGGCCACCTGGTACTCGGCGCGCATCGACCAGGCCAGGTCGGCCAGTTCCTCGACGATCTCCTCCGCCAGGTCGGCCCGGCCGTCGGTGACCGCCACCACGGACCACCCGCCCTCGTCCACGTCGAACCACGGCTGCATGGGGAACGGGGACACCGACAGCACCCCTGGCCGGCCCTCCCACTCGCGGGCCCGGTCGAACCAGGCCTTCATCGGGCCGCCGGAGGTCAGGTACTGCTCCTGGTGTGAGATCAGCCGCAGCTTGCGCCAGGCCATCGAGGGCCGCGCACCGTCCAGGATGCGCAGCAGCAACTCGCCGGTGAGCCGGCCGGTGTCGAACGGGTCGTGGGGCTGGGTGCGGTGCCCGACGATGGCATCGGCCCTGGCCATCATGGCGGCGGTGATGTTGGCGTGGTGGTCCAGGCCGACGGCGACCGGCACCTCCGCTCCCAGCACGGCACGGGTGGCGGCCAGCAGGTGGCCTTCCACGTCGTCCACCCCGGTGGCGGCGCAGGCTCCGTGCATCAGCAGCGCCATACCGTCCAGCGGGCCCTGCCGCAGGGCGTCGCGCAGCGCCGCGGACAGCATGTCGGTCAACTCGGCCAGCACCGGCGCGGCGATCCGGCCGCCCGGGACGGCGGTCGCCTTGACCAGCGGCACGACCTGCACGTCGCCGCTGGCCACCCGGCCGGACAGCGATGCCAGCAGCCCGCCGACCATGCCGACCCCGCCCGCGTGCTGCAGGATCTCCGCTCCGGTCCACAACCCCTGGGCCCGGAACGCCGCCATGGACGTCTCCTGCGGGTTGAAGGTGTCCTGTTCCTGGCCGATGCTGGCCACCGCGATGCGCATGGCACCGTCCCTTCCGTGTGAGAGATGTTGCACAGATGTCAGCCGGCCGGAAACCCGACCGGGAACAGCGGCTGCCCGGGATGTGCCGAGCGGGCCGAGAACAGCCGCCCCGCCAGCGGTTCGGCCGCGCTCCGCCGATCGTCGTAGCCCTCCCGGGCGGTGGTGACGAGCAGGTCGTGGTTGTCCGGTCCACCCAGCGCCACACTGGTGACCTGCGGGGTGGGCACCGACACCACCAGGTCCAGCTCGCCGGAGGGGGCGTACCGGCGCACCTCACCGGCGCCGTAGACCGCCACCCACAGCCCGCCGGCGACGTCCATCGCCAGCCCGTCCGGCATGCCGTCATCCGGGTCGAACCGCAGATGGACCGTGCTGCCGGCGACATCGCCCCGGCCGTCCAGCCGGTGTGCCCACACCACCCGGCCGGTGGAATCCGCGTGATACAGCAGGTCGCCGGCCGTGTGCACGGCCATCCCGTTGGACAGGCCGATGCCGGCGACCCGGCCGCCCAGCGTGCCGTTCGGCCGGACGTGCTGCAGGTAGCCGGAGCCCGGATCCCGCTCCGGGTGCACCACGCCGATGTAGAAGCCACCGGCCGGGCCGGCCAACCCGTCGTTCACCAGCCAGCCGGCCGGAAGGGGCACCTCGGCGAGCACCGGTCCGGGGATCGCGGGCCCATCGTCACCGGCGTCCCGGTACAACTGCAACACCGCGCCGCGCGCCACCAGCATGGCCCCGGCGGGCGGACGAGAGGTAGCACGATCTTGTCGCGACACGCTGGGCGACACCGGCGTGTCGCGACCAGACCGCGCTACCTCCGGTGTGGAGGCTGCTTGGGGGATCGCCGGGTGCACCACGGACACCCGTTCCCCCGTGGACAGCCATGCGCGGGCCGGCTCGCCGGACGCCGCCTGGGTCGACGATGCCGACGGTGCGGAGCGGAACACCAGACCCTGCTGGGCGTCGATCCACCACCACCGGCCGGCGTGCCAGCGTGGGCTTTCGGCGAGCACGCACCGCGGCGCCCACGGGACCACCGCGGCGAGCTGCCGCTCCATCGCGGCGCGGCTAGTCGCCGACGGGGATGTACGCCACCACGTCGACCTCGAACTTGAGCTGGCCCAGCCCCACGGTCAGCGAGGTGCGGGCCGGCAGCGGCTCGGCGAAGTAGTTGCGGTACAGCGAGTTGTACTCGTCGCGGTACTGCCGGTCACCCAGGTAGGCGCGCACCTGCACCACGTCGTCCAAGCTGCCGCCCGCCGCCGCCAGGATCCGCCTGACGTTGGAGAAGGCCAGGTCCATCTCCTCGGCGAAGGTGCCCGGAACGTGCGCACCGGTGTCGTCCACCCCGGCCTGTCCGGAGACGAACACGAAGTCACCGGCCCGGATGGCCGGGGAGAACGGCAGGTGGCTGACGGGCAGGTCGCCGGTGACGGCGATGCGGGGCATGGACTTCACTCCTGTCGGAACGGTCCGCGATCAGCGGACGGGATAGGTCGTGCCGGGTTCGAACGGGTACATGGGGGTCCGGCGATGCCGGTAGTTGAAGCCGGTCACCGAGTTGCGGGTGACACCGGGCGTGTCCACCACCAGCAGATCGCCGCAGAGGTCGGCGAATCCGGCCCGCGGGCCGTTGACGCCCTTGCCGATCACCGCGGTCAGCTGCGCCGGCTCGATGCCCACCACCCGGTACTGCACGGCCGAGATGGGTTGCACCGACTTGGAGGTGAGTACCACGGCCACCCCGTCGTCGGTGCGGATGCCGACCATCTCACCGCCGTCGAAGAACCGGAACCCGCCGTGTGCGATCCGCGGCTCCTCGTACAGCCCGCTGTGCCGGCCGGTGATCGAGCCGACCAGGCGCACCGGGGAACCGTCCTGCTCCGCGGACCGGCCGCCGGCCAGCACGTCGATGCGACCGCCCACCGGTGTGCCGGCCAGCGCGGCCACCGCCTCCGGGTCGTACAGGGTGATCCCGGTGCCGCCCGCCCGCCGCTCCAGCACCTCGGCCAGCAATACGGTGGAGTCGCCTGGTCCGCCGCCGCCCACGTTGTCCCCGACATCCAGGACCAGCAGCGGCTTCTCGCCGGTGTGCGCCAGGATGCGCGTCACCGCCTCCGGGACGGTGAGCCCGGTGCCCTGCAACTCCTCGCGAGCCTGCCAGACCGCCTCGGCGACCCGCCGGGCGGCCTTCCGGGCGACCGCCGGATCGGCATGCGTGGCCAGCACGGTCATGCCCATCTGCGGCACGTCGGCGTAGGGGAAGCCCTCCACCACGCTGACGTCCAGCATGCCCGGCTCGGCCTCCACCTCGCGGGCCAGCCGCAGCAGCGACGCCATCGGCTCGGTGGAGGTGTCCTGCTTGACGATCGTCACCACCAGCGGCAGTTGCTCCAGCGCGATGGCGGGCCGCACTCCGGTCCGCACGATGTCCAGCACCAGGCGCCGGCATTCCGCCCCCACCACCCGGGCGTCCACGTGCGGATTGGTCTGGTACGCCAGCAGGATGTCCACCGCGTCGGCGAGCCGCTGCTCGACGTTGGCGTGCATGTCCAGCACCGTGCCGATGGGCACCTGCGGCCCGACCACCTCGCGGACCCGCTCGGCGATCTCGGCATCGACGTGCAGGCTGCCGTCCGCCACCGCGGCGCCGTGCAGTACCAGCAGCACCGCGTCCACCCGGCCTGCCGCCCGCAGCGCGTCCAGCATCTCCTCGACAAGCACCCGATAGGCCTCGGCGGAGATGGGGCCGCACGGGGTGACGAATCCGACCGGCAGCGGCACGGTCTGCACGTCACGCTCGTCGTCGGCGGCCGCCAGGAAACCCCCCACCACCGACTGGGACTCCCGGTAGTGCCGGACCATGGCGTCCCCGGTGTGCCAGCCGTCGGCGCGGTACCTGGCCAGGTCCGCCGGGACCGAGGAGAACGTGTTGGCCTCGTGGTAGAGCCCGAGCACCGCGACGCGGATGGTCATGCGCCCGCGCCTTCCGGCACCGGCACCGTGCCGGCGTCGCGCAGACCGGAGCGCACCGTCTCGGCCAGCCGGTCGGCGGCGATCACGTCCTGCGGGCGCAGCGGGCCGGAGAACCGCCGCAGGTCCTTCAGCCCGCTGCCGGACAGCACCACGCACGGCCGGTCGTCGGGGCCCAGCCGGCCGGACGCCGCATCGGCCGCGACGCTCGCCAGTGCCACGGCGCTGGCGGGCTCGACGAACACGCCCTCCTGCGCGGCCAGCTGATCCTGCACCCGCCAGGTGTCCTCGTCGCTCACCGCAGCGCCCCAGCCGCCACTGGCCCGCACCGCATCGGCCGCGGCCGGGCCGTCCGGCGGCACCGGCAGCTGCAGACCGGAGACGGCGGTGTCGCACCGATCGACCTCCGGCGTGGCCAGTTCTCCGGCGACGTACCGGGCGATCGGGGCGCACCCGGCGGGCTGGCACACCACCACGGCGGCGGTGTTGCCCGCGTCCAGCAGGCCGCCGGCGGTGGCGACCAGCAGTCCCCCGCCGCCGGACGGCACGTAGACCTGCGTGACATCCGGGGCCTGGGCCGCGATCTCGGTGCCGATCGCCCTGGCACCGCGCATCCCCACCGGATTGTGCACGTGGGTGGTGATGGTCAGCTGCAGGTTCTCCGCCTCCGCGATGCGGCCCAACTCGGCCATCACCGCGGGACCCATCCGTTGCATGGCCACCATCACGATGCCGTACGGCCGGATGGAGGCCAGCTTCTCCGGCGGTGCGTCCGCGGACACGCACAGCACGCCGGGGATCCCGGCCCGCCGGCCGTACGCACTCATCGCCGCCCCGCCGTTGCCCGAGGAGGTGCCGAGCCAGCCACGCCGCCCGCGGCGCAGCGCCTCGGCCATGGTGGCCGCCGCGATCCGGTCCTTGTACGACCCGGTGGGATTGAGATGTTCCGCCTTGGCGTACAGCGCGCCCAGCCCCCACTGCTGCGCGAGCCGCGGCAGGCTGATCAACGGGGTGTCGCCCTCACCCAGGTGCAGGTTCACCGGACACCCGCCGCGTCCCGCCCGGCGGCGCCGTCCGCCGCGCCCGGCCCGGCGCCGGAACCCACTACGCCCAACTCGGTGCCGGAACCCACCGCGCCCGGCCCGGTGCCGGAACCGGCCGGGTGGGCGGCGATCTCGCCGACGATGGCCAGGGTGTCCCCCTGCTGCACCCGCGCCGACCGGCGCAGCAGCATCACCACACCGTCCACCGGCGCGGTGATCCGGGCCAGCGCCCGGCCATCCACATCGACGACGGTGCCGATGGTGGCGCCGGCGCCGATCGCCGCACCGGCCTCGGTCGCGGTCACGAAGAAACCGGCCGCCGGTGCGGTGATGCCCTCGTCGGTGTTGCCGTCGCCGGCCACGACGGTGACCGGGTCGGGGGCGGGCAGGTCGACCTGGTCCGGGTCCAGCATCCCCAGGTGCACCAGCACCCGGAGCACCCCGTTGACGTAGCAGTCCAGATCGCGCTGCCGCACCCGCCCGCCGCCACGGCCCTCCACGTACAGCGACGGGATGCCCATGGCCGAGGCCGCCGACAGCGACCGGCCGGAGGACCCACCCGGGTGCTGCCACAACAGTGGAGCGGCGAACGCCCTGGCCGCCGCCTCCGCCCGGCCGCACAACGGTCCGGCGCTGTGGTAGCCGGCCAGCAGCGGCATGTCGAATCCGCGGCCCGCCGAATGCAGGTCGATCAGCAGGTCCGCGCCGGCGATCAGGCCCGCGGTCAGATGCGCCGCCACCTGCTCGGTCGGGCTGCCGTCCGCCCGCCCCGGGAACACCCGGGCCAGGTTCGCCCCGTCGGCCGGGCCGATCCGGCTGTCGGCCGCCCAGGCCGCCGGGTGGGCCGGTGCCGCCCACACCAGGGTTCCGCGGAATTGCCGGTCCGCCAACCGGTCCGCCACCGTACGCGCGGCCAGCACGCCCTCGGTCTCGTCACCGTGCACGCCACCGAGCAAGGCCAGCGTCGGGCCGGCGGTCCGGCCGGCCAGCCGGGTGATCTGCGGGAGTTCGCCGTCCACGGGTCAGGCCGGCCCGGGACCGTCGGCCAGGGTCGCCGCGAGCGCCTCGTCGAACACCCCGACGGTGGTGGCGATGTCGTCGGCGGTGTGTGCGGTGGAGATGTACCACCGGCCACCGGGCAGGGCGAAGACCCCGCGGCGCAACATCTGCACGATGAGCCGGTCGTAGAACACCTGATCACCGGCGAGGAAGGCCTGGAAGTCGTCGGCGCGCTGCACCCCGAACAGGCACTGCACCACCGGCCCGACCTGATTCACCGCGCCGGGCACGCCGTGCCGGGCGATGGACTCCCGCAAGCCCTGCGCAAGCTCCTGGCCGCGGGCCTCGAAGGCCGGGTACACCCCGTCCTCGGCCAGCGCATCCATGGTGGCGACCGCCGCGGACAGCACCACCGGATTGCCGTTGTAGGTGCCGGCGTGCACCACCCCGGAGGTCACCCGCTCCAGCAGGGCGGCCCGCCCGGCCACCGCGGACAGCGGGTACCCGCCGGCGATCGCCTTGGCCAGCACCACCAGATCGGGTCGCACGCCGTACTTCTGCACCGCCCCGCCGTAGGCCAGCCGGAATCCGGTGATCACCTCATCGAAGATCAGCACGGTGTCGGTGGCGTCGCACAGTTCCCGCAGACCGGCCAGGTAACCCTCCGGCGGCGCGATCACGCCGGAGTTGCACAGCACCGGTTCCACGAACACCGCCGCCACGTCGGACTCCGGCCGCTTGAGCACCCGGGCCGCCGCCTCCAGGTCCCCGAACGGCAGCAGGCTCACGTCGGCCAGCACGGTCTCCCGCTGGCCCTGGCTGCCCAGCGCATCCACCCGGCCCTGGGCGTCCGGCCGGTAGCCCAGCAGGAAGGTGTCGGACCAGCCGTGGTAGTGCCCGATCATCTTCACGAAGCGCCGGCGCCCGGTGGCGGCGCGGGCCAACCGCAGCGCCACCTGGGTGGCCTCCGAGCCGGTGTTGGACCAGATCACCCGCTCCACGCCGGGAATGGCCGCCACCACCCGCTCCGCGGCCTCGTACTCCCACCGGTGCCCGGCGCCGAAGGTGGCCCCGCCGCCGATGGTGCCGGCCACCGCCCTGGTCAGGCCGGGGTGACCGTGCCCGAGGATCACCGGTCCCCAGCCCAGCACGTGGTCGAGGTAGCTGTTGCCGTCCAGATCGGTCAGCCGGGGCCCCTCACCGCTGCGGAAGAACAGCGGATGCGGCTTCATGGAGGCCCGCATGCCGGTCGACACCCCGCCCGCCAGGGACTTCCTGGCTCGTTCCCACGCAGCCGCAGATGCCGGCCACGAGTCGATCAGCATAGGTCCTCCAGTGTCGAACGGTTCAGCAGATGAAACGTTACTTTCGCTGGCTGGATGCTATCGCTCGGCCTCCGGCCCGGTCAATGACGCCTCGCCGCCGGTCTGCGCGGTTCGCATCCCGGCGCCCTGCAATGCGGGCCGGCAGAGCTCGGTGTACTGCGCGAGCGCCCCGTGGTGCCGCACCACCGGCGGGTGCCACCCGGCCCTACGGCGGTCCAGTTCCGCCGTCACCCGTTCCGGGTCGGCCGCCGTACCGGCCATACCCACCACGTCCAACCGCCCGGCGGGTATGTCGATGCGCACCAGGTCGCCGTCCTGCAGCAGGGCCAGCGGTCCGCCGTCCAGCGCCTCCGGATAGGCGTACCCCACGCACGGACCGCGGCTGGCGCCGGAGAACCGGCCATCGGTGACCAGCGCGGTGCTCGCGCCCAGGCCCGGGTCCGCGGCGACCAGTTCGGAGAGGAAGAACATCTCCGGCATGCCGGTGGCGCGCGGCCCCTGGTAGCGCACCACGATCACGTCTCCGGGCGTGATGCGCCCGTTCACCACCGCGTCCACCGCGTCGGGTTCGGCGTCGAACACCCGGACCGGCCCGGTGTGCACCTGCATCCGTTCCGCCACCGCGTGGGACTTGACCAGTGCGCCCTGCGCCAGGGAGCCGGACAGCACCACCGTGGACCCGCTGCGGTACACCGGGTTGTCCGCGGTGTGGATCACCTGCTGCGGCCGGACGTGGTAGTTGCCCAGGAACATCGCGGCATGCCGCTGCAACTGGGTGCCGGACAGCCGCTCCAGGTTCTCCCCGACCGTCCGCCCGGTCACCGTCAGCGCGTCCAGGTGCAACAGGTCGGCGATCTGGGTCATCAGCTGCGGAACTCCCCCGGCGTACCAGAACAGTTCGGTCGGGTACCGGCCGGCGGTCTTGGCGTCCACCAGTACCGGGGTGCGCTGGTGGATCCGCTGGAAGTCCTGTGCCGACAGCTGCACACCCGCCTCGTCCGCCACCGCGATCAGGTGCATCACCGCATTGAGCGACCCGCCGATCGCGGCATGCACCGTGATGGCGTTCTCGAACGCCTCCCGGGTCAGGATGGTCCGGGTGGTGATGCCGTCCTGCAGCAGCGCCAGCACCTGCCGCCCGGCCGCCCTGGCCGCCCGGCGCAATTCGGCCATGGTGGCCGGCACCAGAGCCGACCAGGGCAGCGCCAGGCCCAACGCCTCGCTCATCACCTGCATGGTGGCGGCGGTTCCCATGTACTGACAGGCACCGCACCCCGGGCAGGCGAACCGTTGGAAGGCCTCGAACTCCTCCCGCTCGATCTCGCCGCGCGTCACCTGGACGCTCATGTTCCACAGTTCTTCGTTGGAACGCAGTGTCGGCCCGGACGCCATCGCCCCGCCCGGCACGTGGATGCCCGGCAGGTCCAGCCGGGCCAGCGCGATCAGGTGCGCCGGCACCGCCTTGTCCCCCGACGAGGAGGTCACCAGCGCATCGAACGGCGTTGCCATGGCATGGATCTCGACCATGTTGGCGATGAACTCCCGGGACGCCAGCGGGAACCGCATGCCGGCATGCGCCTGGGCCACCCCGTCGCAGATGTCGGTGGTGGTGTAGTCGGCGGGCTTGCCGCCGCCCTGCAGCACGCCCTTGCCGATCTCCGCGGCCAGGCTGGACAGGTGGTACGAGCTGGGGTGTGACGAACCCGCGGTGGTCTCCACCAGCACCTGGGGCAATGCCAGATCCCCCACGGTCCAGTCCATCGACATCCGCAGCGCGTCGCCCTCGAAACTGATGGTGCGCGTCTGCTGGCTGGCCAGGGTGCGCACCCGGGGGGAGACGGCGCTGGTGGTTTCGGTCATCGGTGGTCCTCGTGACGGTACTGCTGGTCGGACCGCCGGGACGGCGTTCCGCTTGGTAAAATCGTAAGTCCATTCTTGTGCAGCCCGGCGCGGGCGTCAACGACCGCCGGCAGGACGGGCGGGCGTCGGAGGCGGCCATGGTGGGACGGGCGGGACCCGGGACGGCGTGGCGCGAACGCGCCGGTACCCAGTTCCGCACCGAGAAGCACCCGGTGACGGGCCACTCGGGGGTGGTCGTCACCAATCACCCGCTGGCGTCGGCGTCCGGCCTGCAGATACTGGCGGCCGGCGGCAACGCCGTCGATGCCGCGGTGGCCGCGCTGTTCACGCTGAGCGTGGTGGAGCCCATGATGGTGGGCATCTTCGGCGCCGGATGGACGCTGGCCCGGTTGCCGGACGGGCGGACGCTGGCGCTGGACGGCTACAGCTGCGCACCGGGCGCCGCCACCGAGGAGTTGTTCCGGCCGGTGTCGGACGACTGGCCGGACTACTTGCAGGCGCAGGACCGGGAGAACACCGTCGGCTTCCGCGCCGTGGGGGTCCCCGGATCCCTGGCCGCCTGGACGCAATTGCTCGCCGAACACGGCCGGCTGGATCTGCCCACCGTGCTGGAACCGGCGATCGGGCACGCCCGGCGCGGATTCCGGGTCAGCCGGTACCTGCACGAACTGATCTGCCAGAACGAGGCGGACCTGCGCACCGACCGCGAGGTCGCCCGCATCTTCCTGCCCGGTGACCGCCCGCCTCCCGCGGGACACCTGCTGCGGCAGCCCGAGCTGGCCGATTCGCTCGCCGTCATCGCCCGCGGCGGGCCCGCAGCACTGTACGGCGGCGACCTGGGGCGAGTGATCGCCGACGGCATCGCGGCGGCCGGCGGCATCCTCACACTGCGCGACCTGATCGACTACCGGACGGTGCGCCGGGACGCCTTGACCGGGGAGTACCGCGGACACCGCATCGCGGTTCCGCCACCGCCTTCGGCCGGCGGCGTGCACCTGCTGCAGATGCTGCGGCTGCTGGAGGGTTTCGACGTGGCCGGGATGGGATTCGGCACCGCCGACGGCTGGCATCTGCTCGCCGAGTGTTGCGCCATCGCCTTCGCCGACCGGGATGCCCATCTGGGCGACCCGCGGGACATCCCGGTGCCGGTGGACTGGCTGACCTCCGCACGGTACGCGGCCCAGCGGCGCGCCGGCATCGCCATGGACGCCCGGGGCCGGCACCGGCCGGGCGTGCCCACGGCGGCCGAGTCGGCCACCACGACCCACGTCACGGTGGCCGACGCCGAGGGCACCGTGGTGGCCATGACGCAGACCATCAACAACGCCTTCGGAGCCAAGGCGATGGTGCCGGGCACCGGGATCCTGCTGAACAACACCATGGCGCTGTTCGACCCGCATCCCGGGCGGCCCAACTCCGTTGCCGGCGGGCGCCGGTCGGTGACGAGCATGTCGCCGGCGATCGTCACCCGAGCGGACCGGCCGGTGCTGGCCCTTGGCACGCCGGGCGGCGTGCGGATCTTCCCGGCCGTGCTGCAAGCGCTGGTCAACGTGATCGATCACGGCATGACCCTGCAGGAGGCCGTGGAGGCGCCGCGGGTGTGGACCCAGGGCCAGCAGCTGGAGGTGGAACACCAGGTCCCGCAGGCGATCCGGGCCGAGTTGCGGCGGCGCGGGCACGACGTGGTGGCGGTCGACACGGTGGCCGGCGGGATGAACGGCATCGCCGTGGACCCCGATGACGGCACGATGACCGGCGCGGCGTGCTGGCGCGCCGACGGCGCGCCGGTCGCCCTCGGCGGTGGTCCGGCCCGGCCCGGGATCCGGTTCCGCAGCACCGTCGGCCGGTGATGGAGCCGGGCCGGGTGGCCCGAGGCACGCGCGGCTCGCCCGGGTCGGCGCGGGGCCGCTGCGAGCCGATGGTGCGTCACTCACCATGCCAGCGCGCCCTTGACGATGGCGGCGACCGCGCCGACGGCCGACACCGTCAGCAGCACGGGCTGCGCGTGCCGGCTGCCGATCCGGCGCACCAGCACCTCACCGGCCACGCTGCCCACCACCAGCGCCGACACCACCACCGCCAGTTCCGTCCCGGTCACCCGGGGAAAGCCCTTGGTGGCCAGCGACAGCGCGTTGAACACCAGGGAGCAGACCGGCACGGTGGCCAGGAAGCTGCGGCCGGTCCAGCGCTGCGTGACGCCGTACAGCGCCAATATCGGCCCGCCCACGCCGGCCAACACGTTCAGCCCGGCGGAGCCGGCACCGGCCAGCAGGGTGCCGGGCGTGCCGGTCAGCGCACGGCTGGACCGGCCGCGCGCCACCAGACCCACCGCGATCAGCAGCGCGGAGCCGATCAGCACCGACAGCGGGGCCGGCGGGAGCCGGTGCACCAGCAGGGCGCCCGCCGGGATGACGAGCACGGCAGGGACCAGCAGCAGCGCGGCGCGCCGCCACTGCACGTGCCGCCAGTGCGTGGCCAGCATCGCGGCCGCCGCCAGCATGGTCAGCAGGTTGCACAGCAGCACACCGTCGAACGGGCCCAGCAGCACGACCAGGAACGGCGAGGCCACCAGCGCGAAGCCCAGGCCGGTCAACCGCGTCACCGCCGCCCCACCGAGCACCCCGACGGCGACCGCGACCATGGTCACGGCGCTCCCGGGGATTGCCGGAGGAACGGCCGGGGCAGGGTCAGCACCCGCCGCTCCGGAGCGTGGAAGCCGGCCGGTGCGAGCTCGTCGGTGTGCAGTACACACTCCACCGTCAGCTGCCGGCTGCCCGGGACGAAGGTCAGCACCCGGCTCATCGGCACCGCGCCGTGGTGATGCCTGGTGAGCGCCGAGACATTGAGGACGTGGGTGCCCCAGCGGGTCTCGACGTGCCTCTTGCCGCCTGCCCGGTCGCCCGGATAGCTGTGCGTGTGGCCGCCGAGCCAGAGTGCGCACCTTCCGGGATCAGCGGCCAGTTCGCCTTCGAAGGCACCGGAATCGGCGGCGCCACCGACGAAGTACAGGTAGGAGGCGCCGTTCGGAGTGCCTCTCGGCTTGTAGCCGTGATACGGCTGGTGCACGGTGCCGTCGGAGTCTCGCCAGCAACCCTCCCACTCCCCGCTGGCCACCGTGGTGTCCTTCGGGACGTAGTGGTGCCCCGTGATCACCAGGTGCTCGGGATGCGAGCGAAGCTGATCGCGCCACCAGGCGAACGTCTCGGCCGACACCACGCCGCCGGGATTGCCGCCCACCTCGCTGCGCGGCAGGTGCCGGCTGGGCTCGTTCCGATCGCTCATCAACAACAGCAGCAGATTGCCGATCTCGACCGAGTAGCGCTCCCAGGTGCCCAGCACCGGATAGGGCCGGCGGTCGGCGTGTACTCCGGATGAGGCCGGGTGGCTACCGGTCGGATCCAGCCAGCGGTCCACCCACGCGCCCTCCGGTGTCCCGACGTCACTGCGGTCGTGGTTTCCGCCGACGTCGTAGATCTGTTCGCGCCGATGCGTGCGCAGCGCAGCGTATTGGCGCACCACCTCCGCGCCCTCGGCGTCGTCGGGTTCGCCCTGGGTACCGGAGTGATCCCCGAGGTTCACCGCAACGTCCCAGGCGAATCCGTCCGGTCCCTCGGACTGGCGCAACGCGTCGGCCAGGCTCTCCCGGCCGTGTCT
>DASSTH010000584.1:0-15834 GCA_035708025.1 Nakamurella sp.
GGTGTGGGTAGGGACCGTTGGCGGCAGGACGCCGCTGTTGTCACCGCCCGGGGGGTGGGGTGGTGTCCGGTGAGCCCCTCCACCGGTGCCCGGCTTGCCGGGCGGGACCATGGTAGCGGCTGGTCGCGGCGTCCCCCGTCACCGGCACCGGCGAGTACCACCCGCACGCGGCGGGCGGCGGATAGCCGTGCAAGGCTGGACCGACGAGCGTACGGCGAACCAGGAGGGACCGGCATGGACCTGACACCCAAGCCCGAGGACAAGTTCACCTTCGGCCTGTGGACGGTCGGCTGGCAGGGGGTGGACCCGTTCGGGGTGGCCACCCGGCAGCCGCTGGATCTGGCCGATGCGCTGCACCACCTGGCGGAACTCGGCGCCTACGGCATCACCTTCCACGACGACGACGTGGTGCCGTTCGGCAGCGACGAGAGCTCCCGCGAGCGGATCCTGTCCCGGTTGCGGTCGCTGCTGGAGCAGACCGGCCTGACCGTTCCGATGATCACCACCAACACCTTCACCCACCCGGTGTTCAAGGAGGGCGCGCTGACCGCGAACGACCGGCAGGTGCGCCGGTTCGCGCTGGCCAAGGTGCGCCGCAACGTGGACCTGGCCGCGTCGCTGGGCGCGAGGACCTTCGTGATGTGGGGCGGCCGGGAGGGCGCCGAGTCGGACGTGGGCAAGGACGTGGCGGCCGCGCTGGACCGCTACCGGGAGGCGGTGGACCTGCTGTGCGAATACGTGCTCGAGCAGGGCTACGACCTGCGGTTCGCCATCGAGCCCAAGCCGAACGAGCCGCGCGGCGACATCCTGCTGCCCACCGTGGGGCACGCGATCGCCTTCATCGACCGGCTGGCGCATCCGGAACTGGTCGGGCTGAACCCCGAGGTCGGCCACGAGGAGATGGCCGGGCTGAACTTCACCCACGGCATCGCGCAGGCGATGTGGTGCGGCAAGCTGTTCCACATCGACCTGAACGGGCAGAAGGGCCCGCGGTTCGACCAGGACCTGCGGTTCGGGGCCGGCAACATCAAGGGCGCGTTCAGCCTGGTGGACCTGCTGGAGAACGGGCCGCTGTGCGGCGGCCCGGCCTACGACGGTCCCCGGCACTTCGACTTCAAGCCGCCGCGCGCCGAGGGCGTCGCCGGCGTGTGGGCGTCCGCCGCCGGCTGCATGCGCAACTACCTGATCTTCAAGCAGCGGGCCGCCGCGTTCCGGGCCGATCCGCGGGTGGCCGAGGCGTTGGCGGCGGCCGGGGTGACGGCGCTGTCCCAGCCCACCCTGGCGCCCGGCGAGACGCTGGACTCGCTGGCCGCCGACCGCGTGGACCCGGACGAGTTGGGCCGGCGCGAGGTGCACATCGAGCGGCTGGACCAGTTGATGATGGACCACCTGCTGGGCGTGGCCTGACATCCGGTCGAGGTCAGTCGCCCCGGCGGCGGGTGGCGATCAGGATCGCCGCCATCGAGGCGAACACCCGCGCACCGCGCAGCATCTGCAGCGGGCCGGTGCCGACCCGGGTGGCCGGGACCCACGGCGCCAGCGCGGGGGACGGGTCTGCGGCGATGCTGGAGCCGAATGGGGTCACGCGCGACATGGGACGCTCCTTCTGCGTGCGGGAGGCCGAACGGACTACTGCGCTCGGTGGGATGCGTGAAGGAGCGGTGCCCGAGCCGGCTTGATACGCCGGCCCGGCCGCGCCGTCGGCATCGGTGACGGTGTGACGGGGCGGTGCTCGATCCGGTTCCCCGGGTTCGGGAATTCTTCCGGGCCGGGGCTCAGCGCCCGGCGCGCACCCCGGTGATGCTGTCCACCGGGGACCGTACGGGCAGCATCGCCAGCAGCCCGACCAGCAGGATCAGCAGGATCCCCACGATGCCCGCCCGGTCGGCGTGGAAGACGAAGGTGAACAACCCGAACAGCGCCGGAGCCAGGAACGACACCGCCCGCCCGGTGGTGGCGTACAGGCCGAACAGCTGGCCCTCGCGTCCCGGCGGCGCCAGCCGGGCCAGGAAGGTGCGGGACGAGGACTGGGCCGGCCCGACGAACAGGCACAGCAGCAGCCCGAAGATCCAGAACATCATCGAGCCGGACACGAACAGCAGCACGATGCCGGCCAGCAGCATGCCGACGAGCGAGGCGATGATCACCGTCTTGGGGCCGATCCGGTCGTCGAACCGGCCGGCGGTGATCGCGCCCAGCGCGGACACCACGTTCGCCGCCACCCCGAAGATCAGCACCCCGGAGTCGCTGAACCCGTAGACGCTCACCGCCAGCACCGCCCCGAAGGTGAACACCCCCGCCAGCCCGTCCCGGAACAAGGCGCTGGCGATCAGGAAGAACACCGTGTGCCGGTCCCGGCGGTACAGGTCGGCGATGTCGGCGAACAGCTTGCGGTACGCCTGCAGGAAGTTCGGGCGCCGCTCCGCCGGCACGCCGCGCACCTCCGGCACCTTGAACAGCACCGGCAGGGCGAACACGAACAGCCAGGCGGCGGCGAACAGCGCCACGATCCGGATGTCCAGCCGGTCGGTGGTGGAGACGCCGAACAGGCCGTGCGTGGCGGCGTCGTCGTCACCGGAGATGAAACCGACGTAGCACACCAGCAGCAGCACGATGCCGCCGAAATAGCCCATGGACCAACCGAAACCGGAGACCCGCCCGATGTTGGTGGGGGTGGAGATCTGCCGCAGCATGGCGTTGTAGGAGACCCCGGCGAACTCCATCACGATCGAACCGATGCCCATCAACACCAGGCCCAGCCACAAATAGTGGTAGTCCGGCTTGACCCAGAACAGCCCGATGGTGGCCAGCACCGCGACGCCGGTGAACACGCCCAGCGAGAGCTTGCGATGGCCGCCGGCGTCCGCCCGCTGGCCCGTCACCGGCGCGAGCACGGCGATGATGAAGCCCGCGATGCCCAGCGACCAGCCCAGCCAGGTGCTGGCGCCCACCGGGCCGGGAAGGTCCGCGCCGACCGCCTTGGTCAGGTACGGCGAGAACACGAAGGTGACGATCACGGCGTTGAACGCCGCGGATCCCCAGTCCCAGAATCCCCACGCGACGATCTGACCGCGGGTGGCGGGGGCGCGGACCTCGTCGGGTTGCACCGCAGCGCTGCTCATGTCCGAGCAGCCTAGGGGCAATCCGCGCTGTTTGTCCCTACTCCGCGCCGGGTGTCACCAGCGGGCCGGTCAGGTAGCGCTGCAGCGTGGCGCCGACCTGTGGCACCAGCGCCTCGATCGGCTGCGAGGCCAGCGGCTCCAGCTTCAGGATGTGCCGGCCCATGATCACCCCGAGCATCTGCGAGGCCAGCAGCGCAGCGCGCAGGTCCAGTTCCTGGGGCGGGCATCCGACGTGCCGCAGTACCCGGCCGATCACCTGGCTGAGCAGGAACTCCCGGATGGTGCGGGCGATGGCCGGATCGTCGATGGCCGACCGCATGGCGGCGGCCAGCGCGGTGCCGGCCGGCGAGGCCCACACGCCCAGCACCATGCCGGCCAGCCGGGTGCCCAGGGTCTGCACCGGGCCGGCGGTGACGGTGTCCACCACCTCGCGCGGGTTCACCGGCACCTGCACGGTGGCCAGCAGCAGGTTCTCCTTGGTGCCGAAGTAGTGGTGCACCAACGCCGGGTCCACCCCCGCCCGGGCGGCGATGCCGCGGATGGTGGCGCCGGTGAACCCGCTGGCCGCGAACGTCGCCCGGGCCGCCTGCAGGATCGTCTCGCGGGTGTCCGGGTTGCCCGGTCGGCGGCCGGTGCGGCGGGGCACCGAGGGGAGCCGGTGGGCGGCGTCCGGCTGCGCGCTGTGGTCCGGTGGCATCAGTCCGTCCGGCGGGGGAGGGTGGCGGCCGCCAGTCCCAGGGCGAGGATCACGCAACCGGCGACGATACCCAGGTCGCGCCAGAGCAGCCCGGTGGGGTCGGCGTGCGCCCCGACCTCCTGCAGCGCCTGCACCGCGTAGGACAGCGGCATCAGGTCGGAGATCACCTTCAGCCAGCCGATCATGTCCGAACGCGCCACGAACAGGCCGCACAGCAGTATCTGCGGGATCACCACGACGGGCAGCATCTGCACCGCCTGGAACTCGGTGCGGGCGAAGGCCGAGCACAGCAGCCCCATGCCGACGCCGAGCACCGCGTTCAGGATGGCGATCAGCACCACCAGCCCGGCCGAGCCCGCGGTGGTCATGCCGAACAGCCAGTAGGCGCAGCCCGCGGCCACCGCGCCCTGTACCGCCGCGGCGATGCCGAACGAGATCCCGTAGCCGAACAGCAGGTCCAGCTTGCCGGTCGGGGTGGTCATCAGCCGCTCCAGCGTGCCGGAGGTGCGTTCCCGCAGCATGGCGATGCTGGTGACCAGGAACATGATGATGAACGGGAACATCCCGAGCATGATCAGGATGATCGCCGAGACCATCGGCTGACGACGGTCGAACATGAAGTACAGCAACGTCATCAGCAGGACCGGGACGGCGAGCATCATGCCGATGGTGCGCGGGTCGTGGCGCAGTTGCGCCAGGATGCGGCGGATGGTGGCGCCCAGGATCCGCGGGGTCATCGCACGACCTCCGCTCGGTCCGCGGGGCCCTCCGGGGGCACCGCGTGCCGGCCGGGTGGCCGCTGGGCGGCGTCGGCGCGCCGGATCAGCGTGAGGAACGCGGCGTCCATGTCGTCGGTGCCGGCGGACCGCCGGATCGCCGCCGGGGTGTCGTCGGCCACCAGCGTGCCCTCGCGCATCAGCAGCAGCCGGTCGCAGCGGTTCGCCTCGTCCATCACGTGGCTGGACACCAGCACGGTGGCGCCGGCCTCGGCGCGGTGCCGGAACGCCCCCCACAGTTCCTCGCGCAGCACCGGGTCCTGGCCCACGGTCGGCTCGTCCAGCACCAGCAGCTCCGGGTCGCCCACCAGCGCGCAGGCCAATGACGCGCGGGAGTGCTGGCCGCCGGACAGCGTGCGGACCAGTTGGTGCGCGGCCTCGCCCAGGCCGACCTCGCCGATCGCCCGGTCGGCCGCGGCCGGGCCGACGCCCATCACGGAGGCGAAGTAGCGCACGTTCTCCGTCACCGTCAGGTCCGGGTACACGCTGGGTGCCTGGGTGACGTAGCCGGTGCGGCGGCGCAACTCCGGGGAGCCGGCGGGCCGCCCGAACACCGTGACCGAGCCGCCGCGGACGCGCTGCACGCCCACGATCGACCGGATGAGCGTGGTCTTTCCGGAGCCGGACGGGCCGAGCAGCCCCGTCACCGTCCCGCGGGCGATCCGGCAGGAGAAGCCGGTCAGCACCGGCCGCTTCCCCCGTTCGACGGTCAGGTCGTCCACGTCGATCGCAGCGTCCATGGCTTCTCCCGAATTCACCGATCGTTGAGATTTGCCGTCACGGTACGCCGGTGCCCGCAGAGAAGTCAACAGATGATGAGTTCCGCCCGCGACCGCTAGCCTGTGCCGGTGACCCGCAGCGTGTACGTCGCCGCGGCCGAGGGGGCCTCGGTCAAGTCGATCGTGGCGCTCGGTCTGCTGGACCTGCTGACCCGGCAGGTCGACCGGGTCGGCGTGTTCCGCCCGGTCACGCCGTCACCGGAGCAGGACCTGGTGGTCGACCTGCTGCTGGCCCATCCGGCGGTGCGGCAGACCCGGGAGCAGGCGATCGGGCTGACCTACGCCCAGGTGCACGCCGACCCGGCCGCCGCGCACGCCGAGATCGTCCGGCGCTTCGCCGAGTTGCGCCGGCAGTTCGACGCCATCGTGGTGCTGGGCAGCGACTACGCGGATGTGGCCACCCCCGGTGAGCTGACCTTCAACGCGCAGGTGGCCGCCGACCTCGGTGCCCCCGTGGTGCTGGTGGTGTCCGGCCGGGACCGGGAACCCGGCCAGGTGCGCGCCGTCGCCGACGTGGCCCTGGCCGAACTGGCGGCGGCGCACGCCCAGGTGATCGCGGTGGTCGCCAACCGGGTGGAGCCGGGCCAGCTGGATGCGGTGCGGGAGCGGTTGGAGTCGTTGCCCGGCCTTCCGGTGGGGGTGATCCCGGAGGTCCCGGTGCTGGTGGCGCCCACCGTCCGCGCGCTGCTGGCCGCCTGCGGGGCACGGCTGCTGCGCGGCAGCCAGGAGTGGCTGGACCGGGAATCGCTGGGCTTCGTAGTGGCGGCCATGTCGCTGCCCAACGTGCTGACCCGGCTGCGACCCGGATCCACGGTGATCGCCCCGGGGGACCGCTCCGATCTGCTGCCGGGGTTGATCCTGGCCCACCAGGCCGGCACCTACGGGCACCTGTCCTGCATCGTGCTGACCGGCGGCTACCTGCCGCCGGAACCGGTGCAGGCGCTGATCGACGGCGTGCAGCAGGACCTGCCGATCGCGGTGTCCGAGCACGACACGTTCGCCACTGCCACCGCCATGGCCGGGGTGCGCGGACGGCTGACCGCCGACTCGCCGGTGAAGGTGCAGACGGCGCTGCGGGTGTTCGCCGAGTCCGTCGACGGGAACCGGCTGCTGGCCGCCATGGCGGTGGCGCCGTCCGCCGTCGTCACGCCGTTGATGTTCCAGTTCCGGCTGATCGAGCGGGCCCGCGCGGATCGCAAGCGGATCGTGCTGCCGGAGAGCGAGGACCAGCGCATCCTGCAGGCGACCGCGTCACTTTTGCGGCTCGGTGTCGCGGACATCACGCTGATCGGTGACGAGACCTCCGTGCGCGCCCGGGCCTCCGGGCTGGGCCTGGACATCGGCGCGGCCCGGATCGTGTCCACCTCCGATCCGCAGCTGCGGCCGATGCTCGCCGCCGAGTACGCGCGGCTGCGCGCGCACAAGGGCGTGACACCCGCCCAGGCGGACGAGATCGTCGGTGACGTGAGCTATTTCGGCACCCTGATGGTGCAGCTGGGGCTCGCGGACGGCATGGTGTCCGGGGCCGCGCACACCACCGCGCACACCATCCGGCCGGCGTTCGAGATCATCCGCACCGCACCGGGCACCTCGGTGGTCTCCAGCGTCTTCCTGATGTGCCTGGCCGACCGTGTGCTGGTGTACGGCGACTGCGCGGTGATCCCGGACCCGACCAGCGAGCAACTGGCGGACATCGCCATCTCCGCCGCGGGCACCGCCGCCCAGTTCGGCATCGAACCACGGATCGCGATGCTGTCCTACTCCACCGGCGCCAGCG
Source organism: Nakamurella sp. (assembly GCA_035708025.1). GTDB lineage: Bacteria > Actinomycetota > Actinomycetes > Mycobacteriales > Nakamurellaceae > Nakamurella. The sequence continues at coordinate 7,152 of DASSTH010000584.1, forward strand.
GCTCCGGCGCCGACGTGGAGCGGGTGCGGGTGGCCACCGAACTGGTCCGCAGCCGGCGGCCGGATCTGTTGGTGGAGGGGCCGATCCAGTACGACGCGGCGGTGGACCCCACCGTCGCGGCGGCCAAGGCACCGGGCTCCCCGGTGGCCGGCCGGGCCACCGTGCTGATCTTCCCGGACCTGAACACCGGCAACAACACCTACAAGGCGGTGCAGCGCAGCGCCGGCGCGGTGGCGATCGGACCGGTGTTGCAGGGTCTGGCCAAGCCGGTCAACGACCTGTCCCGCGGAGCACTGGTGGATGACATCGTCAACACGGTGGCGATCACCGCGATCCAGGCCCAGACCGGGCCCGCGCGATGATCGGCGACACGCTGGTGCTGAACGCCGGCTCGTCCTCGCTGAAGTTCCAGTTGCTGGCACCGGAATCGGGCGAGGTGACCGCGCACGGCATCGTGGAGCGGATCGGCCAGCCGGAGGGCAGCGCCCGGCTGGACCGGGACGGCGGCTCGCTGGACTGGTCCGGGCGGGTGCCGGACCACGCGGGGGCGCTGGCCGCGGTGCAGGACCTGTTCCATCGGGCCGGGATCCCGTTGGACGGCGGCCAGTTGCGCGTGGTGGGGCACCGCGTGGTGCACGGCGGGGCCCGGTTCCGCCGGCCGGTCCGCATCGATGCCGCCGTGCTGCAGGCGATCCGCGAGTTGTCCGTGTTGGCGCCGCTGCACAATCCGGCCAACGCCGCGGTGATCGAGGGTGCGCTGGCGGCGTTCGGGTCGGTGCCACAGGTGGCGGTGTTCGACACGGCGTTCTTCGCCACCCTGCCGCCGGCGGCGGCGACGTATGCCATCGATAGGACGGTCGCCGAGGCGAACCAGGTGCGCCGCTTCGGGTTCCACGGGATCAGCCACGAGTACGTGTCCCGCCGGGCGGCGGCCGCGCTGGGCCGCGACCCGGCCGAGCTGGACCAGATCGTGCTGCATCTGGGCAACGGGGCCTCGGCCTCGGCGATCCGGGGCGGGCAGGCGGTGGACACCTCCATGGGGCTGACGCCGATGGAGGGGCTGGTGATGGGCACCCGCGGGGGCGACCTCGATCCCGGGGTGCTGCTGCACCTGCAACGGTCGGCGCGGATGGGCACCGACGACGTGGACCGGCTGCTGAACCGGGAGTCCGGCATCAAGGGCATGGCGGGCGTGGTGGACTTCCGCGACCTGCACCGGTTGATCGAGCAGGGCGACCCGGATGCCGCCCTGGCGTTGGACGTGTACTGCCACCGGGCGCGCAAGTACATCGGGGCCTACCTGGCGGTGCTGGGCCGGGCGGACACGGTGGTGTTCACGGCGGGTGTCGGGGAGAACGACGCGATCGTGCGCGCGCGGATCACCGACGGTCTGGCCGGGCTGGGCATCGCGGTCGACCCCGCCCGCAACGCCGCCGCGGCCCGGGGCCCTCGGGTGATCTCGCCGGACGGTTCGGCGGTGACGGTGATGGTGGTGCCGACCAACGAGGAACTGGCCATCGCCCGGCAGGCGCTGGCCCTGCTGGGCTGAACCGGGCCGGCCGGCCCGGGCACGCCGCGGGTCAGCCGGCGGGGGAGGCCGGATCCGGCTCCTGGTCGGCGTCCTCGGTCTGCGGATCGCGGCGGCGGAAATAGCCGGGCATGGCGATCCAGAACAGTGCGATCGCCACTGCCGCGATCGCGGTCAGCACGATCGCGGCGGTCAGTGCCGCGACCATGTCCACGACCAGCAGGATCGCCCCCAGGATGGCGAACGCCAGGAACGCCAGTCCGGCCATCGCCAGCCGGTTGGTGATCACCACCAGCCGGTCCTTCATCCCGCGCCGGAACATCAGCCGATGTGTCGCGACCGGGGCGATGAACATGATCACCGCGGCGGCGGAACTGAGCAGGGTGGCCAGGTAGAGCGTGTGCTGGAACTCGTTCAGCCTGGCGAAGGTGCTCTGGAAGGCGATGCTGAGCAGGAAGGCGAACAGGATCTGCACGCCGGTCTGTGCGACCCGTAGCTCCTGCAACAGCTCGTTGTAGTTGCGATCCAGCCGTTCCGCGACGGACTCCTCCCGGGTGTAGTTGGTTCGGGCCCTGCCGTTCTGCTGACGGGTCATGGGCACAGACTGACTGACGGCCGTCCGCTGCGCCAGTGACCGGGGCGCAACAATGGTGCATGGCCAGCGGACCGGGCGGTGACGGGGAATCCGGGCATCACGCGGCGCCCGGCGTCGCCATGGGCGCCGCCGAGTGGGACCGGCGCTACGCGGGTTCGGACCTGATTTGGGGAGCGGGCGCCAACCGATGGGTGGCTCAGCACACCGATGCGCTCGTTCCCGGCCGGGCCGTCGATCTGGCCTGCGGCGAGGGACGCAACGCGGTCCACCTCGCCGAACGCGGCTGGCAGGTCACGGCGGTCGACTTCTCCGCGGTGGCCATCGCCAAGGCCCGCCGGCTCGAGGCGGCGCGACGGGAATCCGATGCCGGGCGGTATCCGCCGGTGCGTTGGGTCTGCGCCGATGTGCGCAGCTACCGGCCGGATCCGGTCGATCTGGTCCTGCTGATCTACCTGCACCTGCCGGCCCCGCAGCGGCGGACGGTGCTGGCAGCGGCGGTCGCGGCCCTCGCGCCCGGTGCAAGCGTGCTGGTGGTGGGCCACAACACCCGGAACATCGCCGAAGGCACCGGCGGCCCGCAGGATCCCGGCCTGCTCTACACCGCGACGGACATCGTGAAGGATCTCGCCGGTATCGCGCCGGAGTTGGTGGTGGACGCGGCGGACGAGCCCCTGCGGGAGGTGCCCGGCGCCGACCGGCCTGCGATCGACACCGTGGTCCGGGCCCACCGCCGGTGAACCGGCCCTGCGAGGATCAACTTCCGCCTGCGAAGACCGAATTGCGGCACACAGGCCGAACTTGATCCTCGCAGGCGGAAGTTGATCCTCGCGTGGCGCTCGTCGGTCATTCAGGACGCTGAGTCGAGTTCGGAGATGTCGTCCGGGATCTGAATCGGTTCCTGAGCGGCCCAGCGCAACTCGTGGATCGCCCGGCGGTAGCCCTCCGCCCACGACGCGGCGGCGATCTTGGCGACCTCCATGTCGGCGTCCGGGGCGCAGGTCACGCCGAACCGGCGGCCCTCCAGCCAGTCCGCCATCTCCTGCACGATCGCCCGCTTGGTCTCGACCGGTACGTACTCGTTCATCTCGCACCTTCCCATCCGGGTGGTTCCGACGATCGCCCCGACGCCGATCTCGGTCCTGTCCACCCGATGAACTGGCGACCGGATACCCACCGCCGGAACGGGTCACACCCCCGGACGGGGCGTGCCCCCGCCGGATCCCGCGCCGCCGGGCCGGCGATGAGGCCGGTCCCGGGGTGCCGGCCGGCCGCCCGGCGTGGAGTAAGTTTGATGACCCCCCGCGGCCGGACCGTCCTGCCGCCCCGGTCGGTGTGGAGAGCGATGACCAGCCCTGTCGTGCAGTCCGAACAGCAGCACCTGGACCTGCTGTACCAGCGACTGGACCAGCTGCGCAGCCGGACGCAGGGCCTGAAGGACTCTGCGATGCGGGAGAACGACGGCACCCCGGCGGGGCTGTTCAACCGCGACGCGCTGCAGTTCCGGTACGCCCAGGAGCTGGCCGCGCTGTCCGCCGCGGAGGACAAGCTGTGCTTCGGCCGGCTGGACGGCGAGGACGGCAGCAGCATCCACATCGGCCGGATGGGGCTCAGTGACGACACCCCGGAGCGCAACCAGCTGCTGATGGACTGGCGGGCCCCGTCGGCGGCGCCGTTCTACACCGCCACCGCGCTGGACCCGCAGGGGGTGGTGCGGCGCCGGCACATCCGCACCAGCCGCCGGCGGGTGCTGGCGGTCTCGGACGAGTTCCTGCAGGCCACCGGCGACGGCGCCGGCGTGGTGGACGAATCCGCCGCCGACCTGGGCGTGGGCGGTGACGCGGCCCTGCTCGAGGCGCTGAACGCCCCGCGCACCGGCCGGATGGGCGACATCATCGAGACCATCCAGGCCGAGCAGGATGCCATCATCCGCGCCGACCGCAACGGGGTGCTGGTGGTGCAGGGCGGGCCCGGCACCGGCAAGACGGTGGTGGCGCTGCACCGGGCGGCGTACCTGCTGTACACCTACCGCGAGCGGTTGGGCTCGCACGGCGTGCTGGTGATCGGCCCGAGCCGCACCTTCCTGTCCTACATCGGCCAGGTGCTGCCCTCGCTGGGCGAGACGTCGGTGGTGCTGTCCACCATCGGAACCCTGCTGCCCGGCGTGGAGGCGACCGCCGTGGATCCCCCGGACGTCGCCGTACTGAAGGGCCGGCTGTCCATGGCGTCGGTGATCGAGAACGCCGTGCTGGACCGGCAACGGATGCTGAACCGGGCCCGGACGGTGCCCTACGACCGGGGCACCGTGCGGCTGGACTCGGCGCTGCTGAAGCACGCCCAGCGGCGGGCCTGGGGATCCCGCCGCCCGCACAACCGGGCCCGTGCGGTCTTCGTGCGCGCCGTGATCGACGGGCTGGCGCGGCAGGTGGCGGGCCGGCCGGGGGTCCGGCAGCTCGATCCCGGCGCGGCCCGGCCGGATCTGCAGGAGATCCGTCGGGATCTGGCACGCGACACCGGGGTGCAGGCGGCGCTCGCCGACCTGTGGCCGCCGCTGACCGCCGAGCAGTTGGTGGACGAGCTGTTGTCGGACCCGCGGCGGCTGGAGTTCGCGGCTCCCCGGATGAGCGCCCGCCAGCGCACGCTGCTGCTCCGCCCGGCCGGCAGCCCGTTCACCGTGTCGGACGTGCCGCTGCTGGACGAGGCAGCCGAGCTGCTGGGTCAGATCAGCCAGCAGGACCTGGCCCGGCGGGCCGCGCTGGCCGAGGACCTGGCCTTCGCCGCGGACACCCTGCAGGCGCTCGGCCAGCAGGATGCCGGACAGGACGACTCGGGCATCGGCTTCACGCTCGGCATGGTGACCGCGGAGGACATCGCGCGGCTGCATACCGATGACGAACCCGTCGGGCAGACCGCGGACCGGGCCGCGGCCGACCGGGAGTGGACCTACGGCCACGTGATCGTGGACGAGGCCCAGGAGCTGTCGCCGATGGCGTGGCGGATGGTCTTCCGCCGCTGCCCGCTGAAGTCCATGACGGTGGTGGGGGACGTGGCGCAGACCTCCGACCCGGCCGGCAGCTCCAGTTGGGCAGCCGCGCTGGACCCGCACGCCCGGGACCGCTGGCGGCTGGCGGAGCTGACCGTCAACTACCGCACCCCGGGGGAGATCATGGCGCTGGCGGCGCCGGTGCTGGCGGCCATCCACCCGCAGCTGTCGCCGCCCTCATCGGTCCGCGATACCGGGCACCGCCCGTGGGCCGCCCGGGTCACCGACCTGCGCGCTGCGGTGGCGGCCGCGGCGGCCGAGGCGGCGGCGGAGATGACCGCAGGGCAGATCGCCGTGCTGCACGCCGGCGACGACGGCGAGCTGCTGGCCGCGGTGCGCGCGGCGGTCCCGGATGCGGCCGGTGAGGCGGGACCGGGCCGCCGGGTGATCGTGCTGCCGGTGCGGGACGCCAAGGGGCTGGAATTCGACCGGGTGCTGCTGGTGGAACCGGCCCGGATCGCCGCGGCCGGCCGGCGCGGCCTCGGGGACCTGTACGTGGCGATGACCAGGGCGACCCAGGAACTGGGCATCCTGCACCAGGCGCCACTGCCGGAGCAGATCGACCCGGCGCTGCTCGACCGGCGCTGACCTGCCACGGCGCACCGGCCCGCTCCGACATCGAAGGCGCGCCGGCCCGCTCCACACCGACCGCGCGCCAAAAACTCACCGTTGCGCCCCAAGTTTGCGGCGCAACGTTGAGTTTCTGGCGCGCGGTCGGACGGCGTAAAGTCTGGCGCCCAGTCGGACGGCGGTGAAGGGAGCCGCAAGAAGTCGGCGTTCGGGTGGAACCGGATGCGGGCCGGATCTGTCGTATCGCCGTGACCGCGACCCGCCTCCCTGATGGCGTGCTGACTCCCGCCATCTCCGCTCCGCCTGCCGCCGCCCACGACGTGGCCCCGGTCGAGGGTGGGGTTGAGCCCACCCCGGTTTCGGGCGGTGACCCGATTCCGGGCGGCCGGCGGCCGGCCAAGGCTGAAGTCATGGCCGCCACCGCCCCCGCCGCGACCCGGACGCCATCGGCCGCACCGGCACCCGCCGCGCTGCTGGCCTCCCGGATCGGCGGCGTGCTCCGGTCGGTCCCGCTGGCCTGCTCGGTGGTGGCGGCCGTGCTGGCCGCGGGCGCCGTCTCCGGAACGTTGTTCTCGTTGGCCGCCAACGACTCTCCGCTGGTGCAGCAGCTGTCCTACGGATTGCCCGCGCTGCGCGCGGACCGCCCGCTGTCGTTCCTCGGGGGTGCGCTGTTGGTGCCGCAACCGGCCCTGTATCCGGTGATGGCGCTGCTGCTGGGCTGCGCGGTCGGCTTCCTGGAGCGCCGGGCCGGCGCCATGCGGGCGGCGCTGGTGCTGATCGTCACCCACCTGGCCGGGGCCTTCGGCGCGGCCGGCTTCCTGGCCGCCGCCGGCACGTTGGACTGGCCGTGGGCACAGGCGCTCGCCGGGCAGATCGACACCGGCATGTCCGCCGGCGCTGTGGGCGTGCTGGCGGCCGGCACCGCGCTGATCTCACCGGTGTGGCGGGCGCGGGTGCGGTGGGTCGTCGGGGGCTACCTGGCCCTGATGCTGCTGCGTTCCGGGTTGCTGTGGGACCTCGAGCACGCCATCGGCTTCGTCACCGGCTTGGCCGCCGGGCCGCTGCTGCGGGGGCGGGGTGCGGCCGCGGCACCCGCGGCGGATCGGCCCGCGTCGGAGCGGTCGGGGACGCGCATCGACCGGCTGTCGGCGGCTCCGCGGCTGGCCCGGATCCGCGGCGCGGTGGCGCTGTTGGTGCTGCTGGTCCCGGTGAGCACACTGGTACTGGCGCTGTACCCCGGCTACGGCGGGGTGTTCGGACCGGGCATGCCGTCGGCGTCCTCGATCCCGGTGGTGCAGCACCCGCTGGCCACCGGCCTGATCCAGCTGGCCATCGCGGCGGTGATCGCCAAGGCGCTGCGCCGCGGGCTGCCCGGCGCCTGGTGGGCCGGCGTGGTGTTCGCTGCGGTGCCGCTGGGCCGCGCGCTGGGCCGCGGGATCGCGGTGCCGGAGCTGACCGGACGGCTCGGCGACATCCTGGCCTGGGCGGGGGTGCTCACCGTGCTGGTGGTGTACCGGCGGTGCTGGCCGCGCCGGTTGCCCGCCGTGGTGCTGCGCCGGCACCTGCCCCGGCTGGTGCTGGCCACCGCGGCGTTCGCCGGCATCTGGTGGGTGGTACTCACCGTCGCCGGTCCGCAGCTGGGCGTCCATTCGCACGGCCGGGGCCGGGAGATCCTGGCCAGGGCCACCTTCGGCGACGGCATCGCGCACGCCGACGGACGCTGGGTGCACTTCGCGATGGCGCTGTCCGGCTGGGTGTGGGCCGGTGCCCTGGTGATGCTGCTGCTGCCCATGGTGCACAGCCACTACGAGGACCACCGGCGCACCACCGCCGCCGCGCAGGACCGGTTGGAGACGCTGCTGCGCACGCACGGCGGCGGCTCGCTCGGCTGGCAGCGCACCTGGCCCGGCTTCGCCGGGTGGACCACCAGGGCCGGTGACGTGGCCATCAGCTACCGCATCGTCTCCGGCGTGGCCATCGTGCTGGGTGACCCGGTGGGCCCGGTGGACCGCTGGCCGGCCGCGGTGGCGGAGTTCCGGCGGTTCTGCCTGCACGCCGGATGGACCGCCTGCTGGTACGCCGTCACGCCGGCGTTCGCCCGGCACTGCGGCGAGGGCTGGAACCTGACCCAGATCGGCGAGGACGCGGTGCTGGAGCTGGCCGGGCTGGAGTTCCGCGGCCGGTCCTGGCAGGACGTTCGCACCGCACGCAACCACGCATCCCGGGATGGCATCCGGATGCAGCCGGTCGACATGGCCACGGTCGGCCCGGAGCTGCGCGCCCAGATCGCCGAGGTGTCCCGCGGCTGGACGGCGGCCAAGCCGCTGCCCGAGATGGGCTTCACCCTGGGCACGGTGGAGCACGCCCGGGATCCGCAGATGCGCACCCACATCGCGGTCGACGCGGACGGCGTGGTGCACGGCGTAACCACCTGGATGCCGGTGCACGCGGACGGTGAGATCGTGGGCTGGACGCTGGACGTGATGCGCCGCCGGATCGGCGGGTTCCGTCCGGTGATCGAGTTCCTGATCGCCGAGAGCGCCCTGGCGTTCAAGGCGGAGGGCTTCCGGACGCTGAGCCTGTCGGTGGCGCCGCTGGCCCGCTGCACCACCAGCGGGCATGCCGGCCCGCTGGACGCGGTGCTGGAGAAGGTGTCCCGGGTGCTGGAGCCCGCCTACGGGTTCCGCTCGCTGCTGGACTTCAAGCGCAAGTTCCACCCGGCCTTCACCCCGGTGTTCCTGGGGTACGCGGACGAGGTGGAGCTGTCGGAGATCTCGGTGGCGATCAGCCGGGCGTACCTGCCGCACCTGACCCCGCGGCAGGCCTGCCGGGTGGTGCGCACGCTGTGGCGGGCCCGGCGCGGGCACGGCGAGCGCCGCACCCGCAGCGACCTGGCGCTGGCCGGCTAGCCCCTCCGCGCTCGCTGCGTCCCCGTTTGCGTCCTGCAGAT
>DASSTH010000585.1:0-7177 GCA_035708025.1 Nakamurella sp.
GGACGGCGGCGGTGACGGGCCCGGCGGGTGACGGGCCCGCGGCGGTACCGGACGGCGTCCCCCAGGCCGCGGTGACGGGACGGCCGTGACCCCGCCGCTGCTGCCGGGGACCGGCGGACCGCCGGAGGCCCGCGGACTGCCGGGCGCCGGCGGACGGCCGAGCACCGGGCGGGCCGCCTGGCACCTGCGGGCCAACGCCGGCGTGCTGTTCTGGCTGCTCGCACTGCTGGTGGTCAGCGTCGCGCATCGGTTCATCCCGGCGTCCACCTGGCTGCTGGTACACCTGCTGTTGCTCGGTGCCGTCAGCAACGCGATCCTGGTCTGGAGCACGCACTTCTCGGATGCGGTGCTGCGGGCCACCCCCCGTCCGCGCAGCGACGCCGGACAGGCCGCGCGGCTGCTGCTGCTGAACGCGGGGGTCAGCGCGGTGGTGGCCGGAATGCTGGCCGGCGCCTGGCCGGCCGTGCTGATCGGCGGGGTGCTGGTCGGCACCGCGGCGATCTGGCACGGGATCTCGCTGTTCGTGCGGATGCGGCGCGCCTTGCCGTCCCGGTTCCGGCCCACCGTCCGCTACTACCTCGCGGCCGCGGCGATGTTGCCGGTGGGTGCCGCTGCCGGCATCGTGCTGGCCCGGCACACCGATCACGACCGGCTGGTGCTCTCGCACGTGGCGGTCAACCTGCTGGGCTGGGTCGGGCTCACCGTGGTGGGGACCCTGGTGACCTTGTGGCCGACCATGCTGCGCACCCGGGTGGTGCCGGGCGCCGAACGGGCGGCCGCGCGGGCGCTGTGGATCCTGATCGCCTCGGTACTGGCCACGGCCGCCGCAGCGCTGCTGGCGCCGCCGCAGGTGGCCGCCGTCGGGATCGCCGGCTACCTGGCCGGCCTGGCCGTCGCCGTGCTGCCGCTGGCGCGGGAGGCGCGGGCCAAGCCGCCGGCCGGATACGCCACCTACTCCGTGCTGGCCGGCTGCTGCTGGCTGGCGGTCGGCCTGCTGTGGCTGGTGGTGGTGTTGCTGGCCGGCGGCGACTGGACGCAGGTGGCGGCGCGGATCCCACTGCTGACCGGGCCGCTGGCCGCCGGCTTCGCCGCCCAGGTGCTGATCGGGGCACTGTCGTACCTGGTGCCCGTGGTGGCCGGCGGGGGGCCGGTGGCGGTGCGCGCGGCCACCGCCGAACTGGATCGCGGTGCCGCCTGGCGGGTGGTGCTGATCAACGCCGCACTGGCCGTCTGGGTGCTCCCGGTGCCCAGCCTGGTGGCGGTGACCACCTCGGTGCTGGTGCTGGTCGGCCTGGCGAGTTTCCTGCCGCTGCTGGCGATGTCGTTGCGCGCCTCGTTCCGCGCCCGCCGCGATGGCCAGCCGCGTCCCAGCCTGGCCGAGCGCCGGGCCGCGGCGGACTCCGTCACCGCCGCGCGTTCCCGCCCTGGCCGGTTCGCCGGTCCGGCCGCGGCCGGCCTGGTGGCCGTCGTGCTGGCGGTGGCCGCCGCGGTGGCCGTCGACCCGGCCTCCGTGGGGGCGGCACCGGTGACTTCGGCGGCCGGCGGGATCGCCGCCACCGGGCACACCACCAGCGTCGAGGTCACCGCCGACAACATGCGCTTCACCCCGGCGCACATCTCCGTGCCCGCCGGCGACCGGTTGCTGATCCGGGTGACCAACACCGACACCATGGTGCACGACCTGGTGCTGGACACCGGGGTGACCAGCGGACGGCTGGCGCCGGGCCAGAGCGCCACCGTCGACGCCGGAGTCGTCGGCCGGGACATCTCCGGCTGGTGCTCGATCATCGGTCACCGGCAGTTGGGGATGGTGCTGCAGATCACCGTCACCGGCACGGCGAGCCCCACTCCGGATGCGCCGGACTCCCCGACGTCGCCCGCCATGCCGGGCATGCATCACGGGGCGACGCCGGCCCCGGGAGGGCCCGGCGCCACGGCACCACTGGACTTCTCGGCCGCTCCCCCGCCGGGCTTCCGGGCGCCCGACGCCACGCTGCCGCCGATCGGCCCCGGCCGCGTGCATCACGTCACCTTGACGGTGCGCGACGTGGACGTCGCGGTCGCCCCGGGGGTGCGGCAAACCCTGTGGACCTACAGCGATTCCGACGCCGGCGGCGCGATGCCGGGCCCGACGCTGCACGGCCGGGTGGGCGACACCTTCGTGGTGCATCTGGTCAATGACGGCGACATGGGCCACTCCGTGGACTTCCACGCGGGCGAGCTGGCACCCGAGGGGCCGATGCGCACCATCAACCCGGGCGAGTCGCTGGACTACACCTTCACCGCCACCCGCAGCGGAATCTGGCTGTACCACTGCTCGACCATGCCGATGAGCGCGCACATCGCCAACGGCATGTTCGGTGCGGTGGTGATCGATCCGCCGGACCTGTCGCCGGTCGACAAGCAGTACGTGCTGGTCTCCTCCGATCTGTACCTGGGGCCGCAGGACGGCAGCGTCGATGTGGACAAGATCAACGCCCGGCAGCCGGATGCGGTGGTGTTCAACGGGTACGTCAACGGTTACGACGCCGATCCGCTGACCGCCACGGCGGGCGAGCGGATCCGGATCTGGGTGCTCAACGCGGGCCCGAACGAGCCGTTGTCCTTCCACGTGATCGGCGCCCAGTTCGACACGGTGTTCGCCGAGGGCAGCTATCTGCTACGCCCCGGTAACGCCGAACATGGTGGCAGCCAGGCACTGTCGCTGCAGCCGGCGCAGGGCGGGTTCGTCGAGCTGGTGCCGCCGGAGCCGGGCCGGTACCCGTTCGTCTCGCACATCATGTGGGGTGCCGAACACGGCGAGCACGGCATCCTCACCGTCTCGGCGTCCCCCACCGGGTGAGCAGCTGGCGCTCCCGCACGCTCTCCTCGGTCAGGTCGTGCAGCCGGGCGTGCAGCAACTGGTCCAGCGACACCACGCCGAGCAACCGGTGCGGCGCCGCCCGGTCCAGCACCGGCACCTTGCTCAGCCCGTGTTCGGCCATCACGTAGGAGACGTGCCGCAGGGTGTCGTTGTCGTGCACCGTCACCGGCTCGCCGAGCATGGCCTGGCCGACGGTGCCCACCGCCCCGGTGCCGCGGGCGGTCAGCAGCATGCCGAGGGTGAGGATGCCCAGCAGCCTGCCGTCCCCGTCTGCCACCGGGTACAGCCGCTGGGCGTGCAGCCGCTTGTCGGCCAGCACCGTCGAGACCGTTGCCGCCATGGTGTCGTCGGGCCGCAGCACCAGCGGGTCGGTGCTCATCACCTGTTCGACGAAGAACGCCTCCAGCGGATCGGTGGAGTACTCCCGGGTCAGGTGCAGTCCGCGGCGGGCGATCTTCTCGGTGAGCACCGAACGCTTGAGGATCAAGGTGGAGATGGCGAACGCGGCGGTGGCGGAGATCAGCAGCGGCAGAGCGGTGGACCAGGCGTGCGTCAGTTCCAGGGTGAACAGCACGCCGGTCAACGGCGATCGCATGACACCGCCGACCACCGCCGCCAACCCCATCATCGCCCAGAATCCCGGGAAGACGTCGGGCAGGAAGGTGCCGGCCAGCGCCCCCAGCGACCCGCCGATCATGAACACCGGCGCCAGCACGCCACCCGAGGTGCCGGATCCCAGGGACAGCGACCAGATCAGCGTCTTGACCACCAGGATGCCGATGATCAGGCTCATGCCCGCCTTGCCGGTGAGCAGCTCGCCGATCACGTCGTAGCCCACGCCGAGCGCCCGCGGCTCGATCAGGCCGCCGATGCCGATGACCAGTCCGCCGATGGCCGGCCACCACATCCAGTGGATCGGCAGCCGGTTGAAGCCGTCCTCGGCCAGGTAGACCAGGTAGGTGGCGCCGACCGCCAGCAGGCCGCCGATCAACCCGGCGAACACGCACAGCGCGTCGACGCCCGCCGAGAAGGTGGAAACCGCAGCGGTGACGGGAAAGATCGGATCGGTCCCGAGGATGACGCCGCGCACCACGGTGGCCACCACCACGGAGGCCACCACCGGGACGAAGCTGCGCGGGCGCCACTCGAACAGCAGCAGCTCCACCGCCAGCAGCACCGCGGCCATCGGCGAGTTGAAGGTGGCCGCCATGCCGCCGGCGGCGCCGGCCACCAGCAGGGTCTTGCGCTCATCCGCGGACAGCCGCAACAGCTGGGCCAGCATGGACCCGACCGCGCCGCCGGTCATGATGATCGGACCCTCCGCGCCGAACGGTCCGCCCGTCCCGATCGTCACTGCCGCCGAGACCGGTTTAAGCACAGCGACTCTCGGGGCAACCTTGCTTCCGCCGGTAAGGATCGCCTCGATGGCCTCCGGCATGCCGTGCCCGCGGATCTTCTCCGACCCCCAGCGGGCCATCACGCCCACCACCAGGCCACCGGCCACCGGCGCCAGCAGCACCAGCGGCCAGGGATGGTGTTCGCCGCCCGGGGCGACCAGACCGGTCTGCACCCGCTGGTAGAACACCAGGTTGGTGACCAGGCCGATCAGCCGCAGCAGGGCCCACGCGGCCAGCGCCGAGGCGCCGCCGACCAGCAACGCCCAGCCGCTGATCAGCAGCAGGCGGGGGCCCGCAGTGAAGTCGCCGAGGTGGGCGGTGCGATGTGCGGGCCGGGGTGCTGGGCGGGTTGCGCCGATGGCCTGCGCGCTGCCTGCGGGATGCGCGTGGTCGGCGTCCGATGACGCACCGCCGGTCGCTCCCACGTCCCGTCATCCTTCCATGAACCGCCTGCCGCCGCCGACCCGGTGGCGCCGCCCGGCTCATGTCCGACGGCCGCGCCAGGTGGCCACCGCGAAGTGCGTCAGGCCGACGGCGACCAGGGCCCAGACGGTCGCCGCGATCCAGAACAGCACCAGCGAGATAGTCGCCAGCGCCGGCATGGCCAGTTCGGCACCGGTCACCGCCGTCGCCGCGGAGTACATACCCAGCGGGAAGACCGCCGACCACCACACGCCGGCGAAGCGCAGCGAACCCGCGCGTTGGTCCACCCGCCAGATCTCGGCATACAGCAGCACCGGGATCCACAGGCTGGCCACGATCCAGAGCACCAGGGTGGCCGGGGCGACCGCACCGGACAGCCAGTGCAGTGATCCCAGCGCGTCGGTCGCCTGCAGCAGGTGGGCGCCGGCCAGCGTGGCGATGGCCAATGCCCCCATCAGGATCCAGCTGTCCGGGGTGACCGCGTCGGGGCGGAAGGGCGCCACCACCGCCCGCCACGCGATCAGCCAGGTGACCGCGACGTACAACACGATGGCCAGCAGCCACAGCAGCACCCCCGCGACCACCAGCGGCCGGTAGCCCTGGATGATCGCCAGGTCGGCGGCCGTGGTGGCCATGCCGGACGTCGCCACGCTGACCAGCAGCCACGCCCCGTGCGCGTGATCGCGCAGGTCGGTGCGCGGCCGGGACCGCACGTCCCGGACGCCGAGCGGCACCAGCACCAGCCAGCCGATCAGGCTCAGCACCCCGAGCACCCACACCGCCACCGGGTGCCGCCGCCAGACCACGCCGAGCACCGATGCGCCGGCGACGAAGGTGAACATGCGCAGCGCCACATCGGGATCGGTGGACTGCGCGACCACGATGCCGCTGCGGGTCAGGATGCGAAGTCAGAGGCCGATGGTCAGCATCACGAATATCACGGAGGCGAGCGTCGCCAGCACGATGCCGATCCGCCAGTAGTGGTGATCCTCGGCGGCGACCGAGACGATCCCGGTGGCCATCACGATGGCGAACACGTCCGGCGGCAGATCCAGATCGAGCACCCGCCGCCGAGCCATGCCTCGATCGTGGTCCCGGCGGGCGCCGGGCGCGACCCGACGACCGGCGGACCCGATCGGGCGACCGGTGCTGCCGCGGGTCGTGGCGGTCGCGGCGTCAGCCGCTCGATGCGGAGCCCACCGGCTCGGCCGCCGGCACCCGGATGCAGGCCGCCCGGTGGTCCCGCGCGACCGACACCGCGGGCGGGATCGCGTCAGCGCACTGCTCGATGGCCAGCGGGCACCGGGTGCGGAACACGCATCCGGACGGTGGGGAGATCGGCGAGGGCACCTCCCCGGACAGCACGGCCGCCGGTGCGTCCCGTGCCGCCCGCGGCTCGTCGGGCGGCACGGCGGCCACCAACGCCCGGGTGCAGGGATGGGCCGGCGAGCCGAACACCGCCGCGGCATCGCCGACCTCCATCTGCCGGCCGAGGTAGAGCACGATGATCCGATCGCTCATGTGCTCCACGACGGCCAGATCGTGCCCGATGAACAGGCAGGCCAGTCCCAGCTCGGCCTGCAGTTCGCTCACCAGGTTGAGGATCTGCGCCTGCACGGAGACGTCCAGTGAGGCGGTGGCCTCGTCCAGGATCACCAGGTCGGGCTTGGCCGCCAGCGCCCGGGCGATGGCCATCCGCTGGCGTTGCCCGCCCGACAACTCGTGCGGGTAGCGATCCGCGAGTGTGCTGCGCAGACCCACCATGTCGAGCAATTCGGTGACCCGGCGGTTGCGCTCGGCGCGGGTCGCGGTCAGGCGGTGCACGTCCAGCGGCTCCGCCACGGTGTCCCGGATGGGACGGCGCGGGTCGACCGACGCGAATGGGTCCTGGAACACCATGGCGATCCGGCGGCGGATCTCCCGCAGCGCGGGTCCGCGGGCCGCCGTCACGTCCTGCCCGTCCAGCAGGATGGTGCCGGCGGTGGGTCGCACCAGCCGGATCAGGGCGTTGCCCACGGTCGACTTGCCGCTGCCCGATTCTCCTACCAGGCCGAGCGTCTCGCCGCGGCGGACCTCGAACGAGAGGTCCTGCACGGCATGCACCACCTCGCCCGACCGGCGAGCGGACCCGCGGACCGGGAAGTGCACCTGCAGACCCCGGATCTGCAGCAGCGGGAGCTCCGCGGCGTCGTCGCCTGGCGCCGCGCTCATGATTCGGCGTCCCGGGCGGCGTAGAACGACCGCACCTGGTGCCCCGGGGCAACGGTCACCAGGTCCGGCCGTTGCCGCGCGCACCGCTCGTCGCTGCGCCGCGGGCACCGGTCGTAGAACAGGCACCCGGGCGGCGGATTCGCCAGATCGGGCGGCTCACCGGGGATGGTGGGCAAGGATGCGCGGCGGCGACCCCGGGTGGGCCGACTGGACAGCAGGCCGGCGGTATAGGGGTGGCGGTGGTCGCCGAACAGCGTCGCCGTGTCGGCCTGCTCGACCACCT
>DASSTH010000586.1:0-2573 GCA_035708025.1 Nakamurella sp.
CCTGTCCACCGACCCGGCAGCGCCGGCAGCGGTGCGGCGAGAACTGCAACGGTGGGGGCTACCGGCGGACGAGTTCGCCGACACCGGCGGCTGGCCGCACCAGCTGTACGTGCGGGAGGCCCGCCGGATGACCGGCGAGTACGTGCTGACCGAGCACGACCTGTTGCGCCCGCGCCACCCGGTGCCGGATGCGGTGGCGATGGGCTCCTACCACATCGACATCCGCGAGGTGCAGCGCACCTGGCGCTGGGTGTGGGAGCACCCGACCCCGATCCCGCAGACGGTCAACGAGGGCTACCTGTCGGTGCCCGTGCGGCCGTATCCGGTCCCCTACCGCTGCCTGCTGCCGCGACGCGAGGAGTGCGCCAACCTGCTGGTGCCGGTCTGCGTGTCCGCCTCCCACGTGGCCTTCGCCTCGGTGCGCATGGAGGTGCAGTACCAGATGCTGGGTGCGGCTGCCGGGGTGGCCGCGGCATTGGCGGTTCGCTCCGGAGCGGCGGTGCACGACGTCCCCGTCACCGACCTGCAGTCCCACCTCGCCGCCGACGGCCAGGTCCTCGCCCTCTGACGCCCTCACGCGGCCCCCGGTCCCCCTGGTCCCCCGGTCCCCGGCTCCGCGTGGATCAAATTGGCAGACATGGACGAACTTGGTCCCACCTGTCACAGGAACCTCAGGTCGGCCTCGTTCATCCATGCCTGCGAAGTTGATCCATGCGGTAGCCGAGAGCCCCCACGCACGGTGCCACTCATCACCCGTTCGGCTGATTCCCTGTGGACAACTCCGTCGCGGGTTCACCCTTACGCACCGATCGGATTACTGTGCCTTTGCGCGGATCGGCACACTGACGGGGCAGGAGGCGCGCGATGGGGGCACTGGTCGGACTGCTGGCGGGCATCGGCCTGCTGCTGGTCTGGCGTGGCCTGGCGCGTCGCCCGCTGATCGTCACCAGCCACGTCCGGGGCGATCGTATGCGCGAGGTGCTGGCGCAGGCCGGGCTGGCCGGTGTGGCCCCGGCCCAGCTGATCGGACTGCAGGGGCTGATCGGGGTGATCGTGTTGGTGGTGGCGTTCGTGGCCACCCGGTCCGTTTCGGTGTCGATGGTCTTCGCGCTGTTCGCTGCCTACACGCCGCGGATGCTGGTGCACCGGATGCGCCGTCGCCGGCGGGCCGACCTGCGGGAGCTGTGGCCCGAGGTGGTGGACAACCTGACCTCCGGGGTGCGCGCCGGGTTGTCGCTCCCCGAGGCGCTGTCCGCCATCGGCAGCCGGGGCCCCGAACAACTGCGTGAACCGTTCCGGGCGTTCGGCACCGACTATCGCGCCACCGGCGCGTTCAACGAGTCACTGAACCGGCTGAAGGCAGCGTTGGCCGATCCGGTGGGCGACCGGGTCTGCGAGTCGCTGCGGGTGGCCCGCGAGGTGGGCGGGACCGACCTGGGCCGGCTGCTGTCCACGCTGAGCTCGTTCCTCAGAGAGGACGCCCGCGCTCGATCGGAGTTGTTGGCCCGCCAGTCGTGGTCCGTCAGCGCCGCGCGGATGGCGGTGGCGGCGCCGTGGTTGGTGCTGGTGCTGCTGTCCACCCAGCGGGAGACGCTGGCGGCCTACGACACCGCGGCGGGAACCTTGATCCTGTTGGTGGGGGCCGGATTGTCGGTGGCCGCGTACCGGCTGATGATCAGAATCGGCAGGCTTCCAGAGGACCGACGGGTACTGCGATGACCGAGCCGTCACGGGTGCGCCGGATACCGCGATGACGGTGGTGCTCGGCGCGTTGATCGGCCTGCTCGGCGGGGCGGGACTGCTGACCGCGGTGCTGGCCTCGCCGCCGATGCGCCGCCCGACGCTGTCGGACCGGATCGCGCCCTACCTGATTGACACCTCGGTGCCGTCCCGGCTGTTGTCCGCCGCCCGGCCAGGCCCGGGCAGCACGCTGAGCCGGCTGGCCGCTCCCCTGGTGCGTGATGCTGTGCGATTCCTGGACCGGGTGGTCGGCGGGCAGGCTTCCGTGCGCAGCAGGCTGGCCGCCCTCGGCTCGCAGACCACCGTCGAGCAGTTCCGCACCGACCAGGTGATGTGGGGAGCCGTCGGCGGCTCAGCGGGTCTGGGCATCGCGCTGCTGGCCGTATTGAGCGGCCACCGCAACCCTATCGTGCTGGCGCTGCTGATCCTGGCGTCCGCCGCCGGTGGCGTGCTGGCCAGGGACTGGTGGCTGACGCAGAGCGTGGCCCGCCGCAACGCCGAGATCCTGTCCGAGTTCCCGGTGATCGCCGAGATGCTCGCGTTGGCCGTCACCGCAGGGGAAGGACCGCTCGGCGCCATCGATCGGATCACCCGGCTGGCGCACGGCCATCTCTCCAGCCAGCTGCGGGCGATCTTGGCGGACACCCGCTCCGGTACACCGCTGCAGAAGGCGCTCACCACGGCTCGCGACCAGACCCGGCTGGAGCCGCTGTCCCGGTTCCTGGACGGCATGGCGGTCGCCATCGAACGCGGCACTCCACTGGCCGACGTGCTGCGCGCTCAGGCCGCCGACGTCCGAGCGCTCGGAAAACGGCAATTGCTGGAGGCCAGCG
>DASSTH010000587.1:0-6786 GCA_035708025.1 Nakamurella sp.
TGGCCATGGTGGTGACGGCGGTGCTCGGGCCGGGCCTGCAGAATGCCGTACTGGCACTGGCCCTGGTGACCTGGCCGACCTACGCCCGGGTGGTGCGCGGGCTGGTGCTGTCGGCCGGCCACGCGGAGTACGTGCAGTCCGCCCGATTGCTGGGCGCCTCCACGACCCGCGCGCTGCGCAAGGACATCGCCCCGAACGTGGTCGGCCCGGTGCTGGTTCTCGGCACGCTGGACATCGGCAACGCGGTGCTGCTGCTGGCCGGCCTGTCCTTCCTCGGCCTGGGCGCCCAGCCGCCGGATCCGGAGTGGGGGTCGATGGTCTCCTCGGGCACCACGCACTTCGAGGCATGGTGGATCGGCGCGTTCCCCGGGCTGGCGATCTTCTCGTTGGTGCTGGCGTTCAACTTCCTCGGCGACAGCCTGCGCGACGCCATCGATCCGCGCAGCACCTGGGGCAGCGGGGAGCGGGCATGACGCCGCTGGTGGAGGTGCAGGGGCTGCGGGTCCGGCTGCCCGGACCCGGCGGGCCGGTGACGATCGTCGACGGGCTGGACTTCGCCGTCGAGGAAGGCGAGACCTTCGGAATCGCTGGAGAGAGCGGCAGCGGCAAGACGATGACGGCGCTCGCGCTGCTGCGCCTGCTGCCGCCACGCGCCATCGTGGAGGGGCGGATCCGCTATCAGGGCAAGGATCTGCTCGGGCTGGACCGCAAGGGCATGCAGGCGGTGCGCGGCCGGCAGATCTCCATGGTGTTCCAGGACCCGATGACCTCCCTGCATCCGATGTTGACCATCGGCAAGATCCTCACCACGCAGGTGCGGCACCATTTCGGGGTCAGCCGGGCGGAGGCGCGCCGGCGGGCCGTCGAGATGCTCGCCGAGGTGCGCATTCCCGATCCGGAGGGCAGCCTGTCCAGCTTCCCGCACCAGTTCTCCGGCGGCATGCGGCAGCGGATCGCCATCGCCGGCGCGCTGATCTGCCGGCCGAAGCTGCTGATCGCCGACGAGCCGACCACCGCGTTGGACGTCACCGTGCAGGCCGGCGTCATCGGGTTGTTGGAGCGGCTGCAGCGCGAGTCCGGCCTGTCGGTGGTGCTGATCACGCACGATCTGGGGGTGATGAGCGCGGCCGCGGACCGGCTCACCGTGATGTACGCCGGACGCATCGTGGAATCCGGCACCACCAGGCGGGTGCTGCAACAGCCCCGGCATCCCTACACCCAGGGGCTGCTGGCCGCGCTGCCGCAGCCGGACCGGTCCGAAGACGAGCTGGTGCCGATCCCGGGGAGCCCGCCGGTGCCGACCGCGCTGCCGTCCGGATGCGCGTTCCACCCGCGATGCCCGATGGCGACCGACGCCTGCCGGCTCGAGGTGCCGGAGCTGGTTGCGGTTCCCGGTGGGCGGCTGGCCTGCCCACCCTCGCTCGCCGGCCTGCAGGCGCCGGCCGGGGAGGCGGCGCGATGACCGGCACGATGATCTTCGCGGGTTTGATACTGGATTTCCGGGTGCCGGACGGACCGGAACCCAGTACCAAACCCGCGAACTTCGGGTCGGGGAGGTGACGGCGTGACCGCCCTGGAGCTCACCG
The DNA here is from genome assembly GCA_035708025.1 of Nakamurella sp. Taxonomy (GTDB): domain Bacteria; phylum Actinomycetota; class Actinomycetes; order Mycobacteriales; family Nakamurellaceae; genus Nakamurella. The sequence continues at coordinate 1,587 of DASSTH010000587.1, forward strand.
ACGTGGAGGTGGTCTACCAGCGCAAGCACCGGTCGCCGGTGCGTGCGGTGGCCGGCGCCAGCATTTCCGTGGAGCGTGGTCAGATCGTCGGGCTGGTGGGCGAGAGCGGCTGCGGCAAGTCGACTCTGGCGCGCGCGGCGGTGGGCCTGGTGGCCCCGACCGCCGGCACGGTGGCGTTCCACGGCAGGCCGGTCAGCGCGCTGGGGCGCCGGTCGCGCAGCCCCGAACTGGCCCGGCTTCAGATGGTGTTCCAGGATCCGCAGTCCTCGCTGAACCCCCGGCGGACCGTCGGATCCCAGCTGTCCGACGCGCTGGACATCCTGAACCTGGTGCCCCGCCGGCAGCGGCCGGCCCGGGTCGCCGCGTTGCTGGAACAGGTGGGGCTCACCGCCGGCGCGCGGGACCGGTACCCGCACCAGTTCTCCGGCGGCCAGCGGCAGCGGATCGCCATCGCCCGCGCGCTGGCGGCGGATCCGTCGGTGATCGTGCTGGACGAGCCGCTGTCGGCGCTGGACGCCTCGGCGCAGGCGCAGGTGGCGAACCTGCTGGTCCGGCTGTGCCGCGACCTGGACATCGGCATGCTGCTCATCTCGCACGATCTGGCTATCGTCAACCAGATCGCCGACGAGGTGGCCGTGATGTACCTCGGCCTGATCGTCGAGCAGGCCCCGACCGGCCAGCTGTGGCGCTCGCCGCGGCACCCCTACACCGAGGCGCTGATCGGCGCGATACCGCATGCGGACGGCCTGAAGTCGCAGCCGACCATCCTGCCCGGCGAGGTGCCGGACCCGGCCGCGCCACCGCCCGGGTGCCGGTTCCACACCCGGTGTCCGTTGGTGTTCGACCGCTGCCGCACCGAGGTACCCCCGTTGATCAGCGTGGAACCCGGCCGGACGCAGGCGTGTTGGCTGCAGCGCACCGGGGACGCCGGCGAGCCGGTGGTGGCATCCGTCGAGTCGGCGTGAGCGGTCCGCCGCCGGTCGAGGCGCGCATGCTGTCGCTGTACCTGGCGCGGCGGCCGTTCTCGGCGGCGCAACTCGGGGACGGGCTGTTCGACGGTGGACTGCCGCCGGTGGGTGCGGACCGGGCGGCCGACCTGGTCGCCGGGTTGGACGGTGTCCGCCGCGAGTTGGCCGAATCCTTGGCGGACCGCGGTGACGGTGCCGCCGGGTCGCCGGACGATCGCCTGACCGCCCGGTTGATGCACGAGATCGCCGGCGACGAGATCGCGGCGCTGCGCGCGGGCTGGGACCGGTTCACCGTGGCCCCGCTGCCGGAGGCCGGGCTGGCCTCGGCGCTGCTGACCTTCCTGCCGTACGCCAGCATCGCATCCGAGCATGACGGTGAGTTGTTCGCCCGGGCCTGCGCCGGCATCGCCGACACCCTCGGCACGGCGACCCGGGAACTGGCGGCCGGCCGGGCCGCCGGTCAGCTGCCGGTGGCCCGCCTGGTGCGGCGCTCCATCGACCAGATCGATGCGTATCTGGCCGGTCCCGTTGCCGGGGACCGGTTCCTCGCCGCGGTGGCGGAGATGCCGCGGTCGCTCCGGGAGCGGGTCCGGCATCTGGTGGCCGAGCAGATCCGCCCGGCCTTCGCCGCCTATCGGGACGACCTGGCCGGCACCGTGGTCGACTCCGCCCGCGGTGACGACACACCGGGACTGGCCTTCGTGCCCGGCGGGGAGCGGATCTACGCCGACGCCATCCGGTGCCACACCACCCTGCCGATCTCCGCCGACGAGGCGCACCGGATCGGACTGCAGCAGGTGGGCCGCTGGCGGGAGGAGGCGGCCGGCATCGCGGAAAGCCTCGGATGGACGGCGGATTTCGACGCCACCCGGGACCGGCTACGCACCGATCGGACGCTGTTCTTCCGCACCGGCGCGGAGATCGAGCAGGCGGCCGGCACCGCCCTGCGGCGCGCCGAGCAGGCCACGCCGACCTGGATCGGGCCGCTGCCTGCCGCGACCTGCGAGGTCCTCGCCATGGATCCGGTGGAGTCGCCGCACGGCGTGCTCGGGCACTACGAGACCGCGCCGCTGGACCGGCACCGCCCGGCGCGGTACTGGGTGAACGTGGCGGACCCGGTCACCCGGCCGCGCTACGAGGCGGAGGCGCTGGCCTTCCACGAATCGGTACCCGGACATCACCTGCAGATCGGGCACAGCCAGGAGCGCCCGTCACCGTCGCGCTTCCGGCAGGTGGTGGAGATCCTGCCGTACACCGAGGGATGGGCGCTGTACGCGGAGGGCCTGGCCGACGAGATGGGCCTGTACTCCGGGCCGGTCGACCGGCTCGGCATGGCGTCCTTCGCGTTGTGGCGGGCCTGCCGGCTGGTGGTCGACACCGGGCTGCACGCCGAGGGCTGGTCCCGCCGCCGGGCGGTCGATTACCTGTGGCGCAACACGATGCTCACCGCCGCCAATATCGACAACGAGGTGGACAGGTACATCGCGCATCCCGGATCCGCGCTGGGGTACCTGCTCGGCCGGCTGACCATCGAGCGGCTGAAGGCCGCGGTCACCCCCGCGGGAGCGAACCCCGTGCAGCAGCGCGCGTTTCACCGCCGCCTACTGGACGCGGGCCCGCTCACCATGGGCTTGTTGACCGAGTACCTGGCCGGGCCGCACACCGATCCCGGCGGGCGGGTCGCGATATGACGCCCCCGGCCGTTCTCAATGATCCCCGCGGCGGTGCCGCGATCCGGCGTCCAGCCGGACTATCACCGGCTTGGAGTGCTCCAGATGCTCGTGCACCAGATGTTGCGCCCGGTCGCCGTCCCTGTCCCACAACGCCTTCAGGATGGCGCGGTGGCCGGCCATGGACCGGGCCAACGACTCGCGGTCGTAGCTGCGCATGACCTGCTGCAGCACCGGGAACGGTGACACCTGCGCGATGAACTTGTACAACTGAGCGCTGTCGGCCAGCTGGTTGATCGTGTCGTGGAACTCGGCATGCATGGCGGCCATCCGGTCGATGCTGCGTGGCCAGGCGGGCGCCAACTCCTCCATCTCGGTCAGCAGGTCGTCCAGGTCCCGCAGCTGCTGCACCGTCACCCGCTCGGCGGCCATCCTCGCCGCCAGGCCCTCCAGCTCCTGCCGAATGAGGTAGGCGGTCAATGCCTCCCGCTCCGGGTTCGCCACCACGAAGCCCCGCGGTGACCGCGACTCGAGGATCCCGTCGCTCTCCAACCGGCGGAAGGCTTCCCGGACCGGTGTGCGGCTCACGTCCAACTTGGACGCCAGTTCCTGCTCGCGCAGCCGGGTGCCCGGTGCCAGCTCGCCGCTGTTCACCAGGTCCCACACGTGCCGGTACACCCGCATGGCCAGCGGCTCATCGGCCGCCGCATCCGGCGGAGCCATGCGGTCGACCAACGTCCGGCGGGCACCGCTTGTATCCGAAACAGGCACTCGGTATGTATAGCGATCCGTTCGGTTTGCCGTCAACACACGGGCGTGGCGGCTGTCGCCGGGACCCGGGGTCGGCGCGTCGGCACCGGCTGCCCGGGCAATGCCATCGCGAGAGCCCTTGCGACGGGCGGATTTCGTCAACGGGGAGATCGCCGGCAAGAACTTTGCCGGGAACCGTTGACGGGACGCCGGCCGGCACGGTATACATGCGGAACTGCCACTTGGTATACAAGGAGGCGCTATGGCATACCGGTGACGCGCTGTTGCCCTGACGTCGTCCGGCCGGTCCTGGGCAGCCCACAGGTCTCGCCGAGGCCCGGAAGGTCCCCGATCCGGCGCGCCGCCGGGACGCATCCGGACCCCACGCCGACTGGTCGGCCGCATCCGATACGGAATCATCGAAAGGCACTGTCGAAGAAATGGCGAATTACCGCACGCGCATCCGCAATGGGCGGGTCATGGTCCGCGGAGAACTCATCGACGTCGACGTCCTGATCGACGGCGAGCAGATCGCCGGCCTGGTGGAGCGATCGAGCACCGCCGAAGCCCTGGAGGACATCGACGCCTCGGGCAAGGTGGTGCTGCCCGGCATCATCGACACCCACGCGCACACCCGCGAACCGGGATACACGCACAAGGAAGACTTCCTGACCGCGTCCCAGGCAGCCGCGGCGGGCGGCGTCACGACCATGATCGACATGCCGAACGTCGAGCCGCCCACCGACACGGTGGAGGCCTTCCTGCACAAGCGGGAACTGGCCGCGGCCGCATCGATCATCGACTGGGGCCACTGGTGCGCCGGCACCAACCCGGCCGAGATCGCCAAGCTTGCCGAGGCCGGTGCGACGGGCTTCAAGACGTTCCAGGTCTCCGGCGCCTACCCGCACGATCCGCGGCTCGCGCTGAACGACGAGGGAAAGATCATCGAGTCGTTCCGGGCCATCGCCCGGACCGGCCTGCCCAGTCTGGTGCACCCGTTCAACCAGTCGCTGTTCGAGAAGTTGTCGGACGAGGCGTTCGCGGCCGGCAAGCCGGCCAACCACGTCACCTTCGGCGAGGTCTACACCACCGAGGAGATCTGGCACACCGCGGTGAACACGCTGATCAACCTGCAGCGCCTGACCGGCGCGCGGTTGCACGTGGTGCACACCCATTCGGCGGGCAGCCTGCGCCTCATCCGGGAGGCCAAGGAGCGCGGACAGCGCGTCACCTGCGCGGTGGATCCGAAGTACTACCACCTGACCAAGGAGGACCTGGACCGGCTCAAGGGCCGCGCCTGCCCCGGCGGGTTCATCACCTCCGACGAGGGCCGGATGGCGGAGATCTGGCGGTCGCTGGGCGACGGCACGATCGACATGATCGACGCCGACCACGCGCCGCACACCCTCGAGGAGATCGAGGTGCTGGAGACCGACGCCTGGAACGCCGCGATGGGCTCGCCGCAGTACGACTGGCAGTACAGCATCACGCTGACCGACGTGGCCAACGGCAAGCTCAGCCTGCGGCGGGCGGTGGAACTGCTGGCGGAGGAGCCGGCGCGGTTCGTCGGGGTCTATCCGCACAAGGGCGTGCTGCTGCCCGGCGCGGACGCCGACCTCGTCCTGGTGGACCTGGACCGGACCGAGACGCTGACCGATGACGGGCTGTACACCAAGGTCGGCTGGACGCCGTACCTGGGCTGGAAGGTCAAGGGCTACGTGGCGCTGACCATGCTGCGCGGTACCGTCATTGCCCGCGATCGCCAGATCGTCGGCCAGCCCGGCTACGGGCAGTACATCGCCGGGGTGCCGC
>DASSTH010000588.1:0-5588 GCA_035708025.1 Nakamurella sp.
CCCGTCCCGGGACACCGCCACCGGATCGCCGACCCCGTTGCCGGGCTCCGGCGCGAACACCGTCACCCCCGCTTGCTGGCCCACCACCTGCAGCTGCGTCACCGCATTGGGTCGTTGCAGGTCGGCGGCCACCAGCAGCGGCGTGTGCCCCTGCTCGCGCAGCCAGCGGGCCAGCTTTCCGGCCAGCGTGGTCTTACCGGAACCCTGCAGACCGGCCAGCATGATCACCGTCGGCGGGTTCTTGGCGAACGCCAGCCGCCGGGTCTCGCCGCCGAGGATCTCGATGAGCTCCTCGTTGACGATCTTGATGACCTGCTGCGCCGGGTTCAGCGCCTGGGAGACCTCGACGGCGGCGGCGCGCTGCTTGATGGCGGCGATGAACTGCCGCACCACCGGCAGCGCGACGTCGGCCTCCAGCAGCGCGATCCGGATCTCCCGAGCAGTGGCGTCGATGTCGGCCGGCGACAGCCGACCCTTGCCGCGCAGTCCGGAGAAGACTGCGGACAGCCGGTCGGAAAGGGTTTCGAACACGGTGTGGGGGCCTTCTGCATCTCCAGTGACGGGCATGCCGGGGCATGCCGGGCGCCGTCGCGCCCACCCGACGAGGTTATCGGACCGGCGACGAAGGCGTCGGCGGCGCGAGCGGGGCGATGTCCGGTTCCGTCACCGCCGCGCGCACGGCGTCCAGCACGTCTTGCTGCTGCTGAGCGTCCAGCGGCCCGTCGGCGTGGCGCAGATAGAACACGTCCACGGCGTCGGCGCCATAGGTGTCCACCCGCGCAGCGACCACATCGACCCCGGCGGCGGTGACGGCTCCGGCGACCGCGGTCAGCAGGCCGGGCACGTCGGGCGCCCGCACCTCCAGCACGGTGCTGCTCCGGGACGCCTCCGGCACGATGCGCACCAGCGGTGCCGCCCCGGCCGGACGGACGGAGCGCGTGGGTCCAGTGGGCCGTCTGCGCCGGGCCAGCCGGGCCGCCGGGTCCAGCAGCCCGGACAGCGCGCGTCGCAGGTCGGCCCGCACGGCATCCGGTTCGGGCCCGCCGCCGAACTGCGCCTCGGCGATCCAGGACTGCCGGGCCAGCGTGCCGTCGGTGTCCGCCGCGGCCGCCCGCACGCTGAGCCGGTGCAGTTCCAGCACGCCGGCGACGGTCGCCAACAGCCCGGGCCGGTCCGCGGTCCGCACCGTCACCGCGGTGCCCAGATCGGTGACGGTGACCTCGATGCTGGGCTCGCCGCCGGTGCCCGGATCGTTGACGGTGACCTCAAGGTCGGGCTCGAGGCCGGTGCCAGTCGGTTCTCCGGGCCCGTGCCGCCGGCCGGTGACGGGATCCGCAGGCCCGTGCCGCCGGCCGGTGACGGAATCTGCGGGGCTGGCCGGTCGGCCGGTGACGGACGCCGCGGACCCAGCCTGGCGAAGTTGGCCGCGCACAACCTCGCCCCGTCGGCGGAGCTCCGGCCCGGCTTCCCCGTCCGGCTCGGCCGAGTCCACCGCCGCCTCGCCGGCCAGCATGCCGCGCACCCGATCGGCGAGGGTCCGGACCTGGGCCGCCTTCCAGGGTGTCCACGCCCGCGGCCCGGCGGCCACCGCATCCGCCTCGGTGAGCGCCAGCAGCAGGTCCAGCCGGCCCGGGCCGCCGACCACGCTCGCCACCGCGACGACCGTCGCCGAGTCGTCCGGATCGCGGCGGGTCGCCGTCTCGGCCAGCAGCAGGTGGTGCCGCACCAGCCAGGCGATCTCGGTCGCGTCCGGTTCCGGGACGCCCATCCGGGCCAGCCACGGGGCGGTGATCTCGGCGCCGGCCGCGCTGTGGTCGCCACCCGTGCCCTTGCCGACGTCGTGCAACAGCGCCGCCAATAGCAACAGGTCGGGCCGGGCGACGCCGCGCACCAGCGCGGATGCTTCCACCGCCGTCTGCATCAGGTGCCGGTCCACGGTGTGCCGGTGCACCGGGTCGCGCTGCGGCAGCGAACGCAGGCGGTCCCAGCCGGGAAGCAGCCCTGCCACCACCCCTGCCTGGTCCAGTGCCTCCCAGACCGGCAGCATCGGTTCACCGGCGCCCAGCAGCGCCAGCAGGGCCCGCCGGGCGGGTTCCGGCCACGGCACCGGCATCGGACGCGCCACCCGCACCAGGCGGGCCAGCCCGGACGGCGAGACCGGGATCCCGGCCCGGGCGGCGGCCGCGGCCAGCCGCAGCACCATCGTGGGATCAGCGGGATCGGCGGTGCGGGCCAGCACCGCCTCCCCGTCCTGCTCCACCACGCCGTCGGCCAGTGGACGGCGCACCGGCCGGCCACCACCCACCGCGATGATGGTGCCGCTCGCGCCGGGCGTACCCGACGTGCTACTGAGGCCGGAAGCGCCGATCACACCGGACGCGCCGATCACACCGGACGCGGCGCTCACGCCGGTGGCGGCGCTCGCGCCGGTCGCGCCGATCGTGCTCCACGCGCCGCTGGCGCCGGATGTGGTCCCAGCCGCGAACGAACCCCCCGGGCGACGCATCGTCCGGCCCACCCGGTACCAGGTCAGGTCCGCGGCGTGCGCCACCGCGCGCCCGATCCCGGCGATCCGGCGCATCAGCGCATCGCGGTCGGCCAGGCCGAGCGCCTCGGCCAGCGCGTCCTGGTCCTGCAGCTGGATCCGGTCCACCGCCCGGCCGGTCAGCTCGCGCAAGGCGTCCCGGACGTCCAGCAGCTCGGCCCCCGCGGACGCCACGCCGGCGTGCGGGAAGTCGGCGACCCAGGACGCCGCCACTGCCCGCATCACCACCAGGTCGTGCAGCCCGCCCCGCGACTGCTTCAGGTCCGGGACAGACGCGAAGGCAAGCTCCCCGCTGCGCCCGGCCCGCACCCGGCACGACTCCAGCAGGTCCGGCAACCTGGCCGGCGCGTCGGCGCGCCAGTCGGCCAGCACCCGCCGGGACAGCTCCGCCGTCACCGACGGGTCGCCGGCGATGTGTCGCAGGTCCAGCATGCCCAGCAGCACCGTCAGGTCGGAACGCGCCAGCTGCCGGGCGGCGCCGACCGAGCGCACCGAGTGGTCCAGGGCGATGCCGGCATCCCAGATCGGGTACCACAGCCGCTCGGCCAGCAGCGTCGCGTACGAGCCCGGGGTCTCGATGGAGTGCAGCAAGACCAGGTCCAGGTCGGAGTGCGGCGACAGTTCGCCGCGCCCGTAGCCGCCGACCGCGGCCAGCGCGACCCCGGCGGTGCTCAGCCCAGCGTCGGCGGCCAGTTCCAGCAGGGCCCCGTCCACCAGCCGGGCCCGGTGACTCCGGCGGGCCTCGGCCGTCGCGCCGGTGACGGTGGCCAGCCGCTCCCGCAGACCCTCCATCTACACCGCCGCGGCGTCCCGCTCGCCGGTGCGCACCCGTACGACGGAGGACACGGCGACCGCCCAGACCTTCCCGTCACCGATCTTGCCGGTGCGGGCCGCCCGCACGATCGCCTCCATCACGTCGTCGGTGTCGTCGTCGTCCACCAGGACCTCCAGCCGCACCTTGGGCAGCAGTTCCACGGTGTACTCGGCGCCGCGGTAGACCTCGGTGTGACCGCGCTGCCGGCCGTACCCGGAGGCCTCGGTGACGGTCATCCCGGTGACGCCGAACGCGAGCAGCGCCGCCCGCACCTCATCCAGCTTGAACGGCTTGATCACGGCGGTGATCAGGTTCATGCGGTCACCTCCTGATGCGTGCTGCGCGGGGCGGACTCCCCGGGCGGGCGGGAACCGAACACGTGCGACAGGGTGCCGGACCCGCCGAGGGAGGCGCCCTCCAGGTCGTAGGCGGACTCACCGTGGATGGCCACGTCCAGGCCCTCCAGCTCGTCGTCGGTGGCCGCCCGCAGGCCCATCGCCTTCTTGATCGCCAGCCCGACGATCAGCGTGGTGACACCGGAATAGGCGATGGCGGCGGCCGCGGCGATCACCTGGGCCAGCAGTTGCCTGCCGTCCGATCCGTAGAACAGGCCGGTGCTGGTGGAGAAGAAGCCGATGAGCACGGTCCCGACGAACCCGCCGACCAGGTGCACGCCGCCCACGTCCAGCGAGTCGTCCAGGCCCAGCCGGTTTTTCAGGCCGATGGCCCAGGCACAGGTGGCGCCGGCGATGGCGCCGATGGCGATGGAGCCGATAGGACTGACGAACCCGGCGGCCGGGGTGATGGCGACCAGCCCCGCCACCGCGCCTGACGCCGCCCCGACACCGGTGGCGTGCCGGTCGCGGATCCGCTCCACCGCCAGCCAGCCGATCATCGCGGCGCTGGTCGCGGTCGAGGTGTTGATCCAGGCCAGACCGGCCAGGCCGCTCGCGTTGCCCGCCGAGCCGGCGTTGAAGCCGAACCAGCCGAACCACAGCAGCCCGGCGCCGAGCATCACGAACGGCACGTTGTGCGGCCGCATCGGATCCTTGCGGTAACCCTTGCGCCGGCCGAGCAGGAACGCCAGCACCACACCGGCGACACCCGCGTCGATGTGCACCACCGTGCCGCCGGCGAAGTCCATCGGCGCGATGAGATGCCTGCCGACCGGACCGTCCGCGGACAGCAGACCGCCGCCCCACACCATGTGGGCGAGCGGGAAGTAGGTGACCGTCACCCATACCACCGACAGCACCAGCCAGGAGGAGAACTTCATCCGGTCGGCGACCGACCCGGAGATCAGCGCCACGGTGATGATCGCGAAGGTGAGCTGGAACGCGACGAACGCCATCGAGGTGACCCCGGAGCCGCCGTCGAAGGAGTTGCCGGCGGTCTCCGCGCCGCCCGGGCCGAGGAACTCCGGGAACTGCCCGGCCAGCCCGAAGCTGGTGAACGGGTTGCCCACCAGGCCGCCAAGTATGTTGCCGGAGAACGACATCGAGTAGCCCCACAGCACGTAGACCACGCCGACGGTGCCCATGGCGGAGAACGACATCATCAGCATGTTGATCACGTTCTTGCGCCGCACCATGCCGCCGTAGAAGAACGCCAGACCGGGCGTCATCAGCAGCACCAACGCCGCGGACGTCAGCATCCAGGCGTTGTTGCCGGTGTCGAGCGGGGCCATCGCGGACCTCCAGGCGGGCGGGACCCCCGGCGCGGCGGGGCTCTCGGGCGGTGACGGGCATCAGCGTGATGGCCCGCTGTTTCGGCCCCGGTGGTTCCGTGTTGCGCGGCGGTGAACAACAGGGCGCACCGTGTTTCCGGCCGGTTACGGGCCGCCCACTCCAAGCGGACGCCCGCCCGCGGTGCTGTGTTGATTTTTCGCGCCGCTTGCGCCCATCCTCCGTCGCCCGTAGCGGCCATCCCCCGTCGAGTGAACCGTCACGCTCGCGCGGGCGCCCATTTCCGAGCGCCACGGTTCACTCGACGCGCAGGGCGCGACGTCCGGGCAGTCAGTGCGTGTCGTCGGGCGCCCGGCGCAGCAGATCTCGTCCCGGCCGGGTGAGCATCGACAGCACGCCGCGCAGCACCTGTTCGCGGGCCAGAGCGGGCAGTTCGTTCAACAGGATGTTGACCGGTGCCATGCGCCGCGGCAGCGCCAGCGACCCGTCCGCACCGATCAGCCCGAGTGCGCCGGCCGCCGCGGCGAGACCTTCCGGCGATCCG
>DASSTH010000589.1:0-2956 GCA_035708025.1 Nakamurella sp.
CGCCGACGGCCACGCTAGCGTCACCGATCTCGCCCCCGACGCCGGGATGGCGCTGCTCAACGCCGACGCCGACATCTCCCCGGACGGCCGCACGGTGGCCAGCACGTTCACCCGCCGGCTGCGCCGGGGCGAGACCGCGACCGGCATCGTGCTGATCGACACCGCCACCCGCCGCCGGCGCACCCTGCTGCGCGGGACCGCCGAGAATTCCTTCCACGGCCCGGTGTTCTCTCCCGACGGCCGGATGCTGGCCGTGCTCCGGGACACCGTATCCACCCCGGCCGACCCGGGCTACGACTTCCTGGAGCTGTACCGGCTGGACGGCGGCACACCCGTGGTGGCGGCGCTGGGCGACCTCACCGTCACCGAATACGTGTGGGCGCCGGACGGCCGGACGCTGTACGTGGCCGGCGATCTGCACTCGCGAGGGGCCATCCTGGCCGTCGATCCGAACACCGGCCGGGTGTCGGCCACCATCGCCGACGACGCGGTGTACTCCAGCCTCGCGCCCACCGCGGACGGTGCGCTGTTCGCCCTGCGCTCGACGATCGACTCGCCGCCCAGCCCGGTGCGCTTCGACCCGGAGCGGCCCGGGGCCGCCCGGCCGCTACCGTCACCGAGCCGGGTGGGTCGGTTGCCCGGCACCGTGCGGTGGATCACCACCACGGTCGACGGCGTCGAGGTGGGCGGCTGGCTGTGCGTGCCGCGAGGGGCCGGCCCGGCCTCGCCCGCCCCGCTGATGGTCTGGGTGCACGGCGGCCCGCACGGCTCGTACAACGCCTGGAGCTGGCGCTGGTGCCCCTGGCTGGCGGTGGCCCGCGGGTACGCGGTGCTGATGCCCGATCCGGCGATGTCCACCGGCTACGGCCACGCTGGGCTCAAGCGCGGCTGGCCGCGGCTGCCGGACGTGGTGTGGCGGGAGGTGGAGGCGCTGACCGACCGGGCGCTGCGGCTGCGCGCCCTGGACGCCGACCGGACCGCCCTGCTGGGCGCGTCGTTCGGCGGCTTCATGACCAACTGGATCGCCGGGCACACCAACCGGTTCCGCGCCATCGTGACGCACGCCGGGCTGTACGCGCTGGACCAGCAGCACGCCACCACCGACGCCGCCGCGCACAAGGTGCGGGTGCACCGCACGCCGGAGGAACTGCCGGACTGGTTCGCCCGGTACTCCCCGCACCGGCACGCGGCCCACATCCGCACGCCGATGCTGGTGACGCATGGGAACCGGGACTACCGGGTGCCGGTCAGCGAGGCACTGCGGCTGTGGTGGGACCTGGTCTCCGGCTTCCCTGGCCGGCCGCAGGACATGCCTCACCGGTTCCTGCACTTCACCAGTGAGAACCACTGGATCTTGTCCCCGGCCAACGCCCGGATCTGGAACGAGACCGTGCTCGGCTTCTGCGATCAGCACGTGCGCGGCGCGGATCCGTTGCCGGACACGCTGTTCGACTGGTAGTCCCCCGCGGGGAACGTCAGCCGTCGAGCAGATGTTCCAGGCCGACGGTCAGTCCCGGCCGGGAGCCGACCGACCGGATCGCCGCCAGCACCCCGGGCATGAACGAGGTGCGGCTGGTGGAGTCGTGCCGGATGGTCAGCGTCTCGCCCTCGTTGCCCAGCAGCACCTCCAGGTGCGCCACCAGGCCGGGCAGCCGCACCGAGTGCACGTGGATGCCGTCCAGCACCGCGCCGCGGGCCCCCTCGGCCGCCACCGTGGTGGCGTCCGGGACCGGCCCGAGCCGGGCGGCGGCCCGGCCGTCGGCCAGCGCCCGGGCGGCGTTGACGGCGGTCCCGGACGGCGCGTCGATCTTGCCCGCGTGGTGCAGTTCGATGATCTCTGCGGAACCGAAGAAGCGCGCCGCCTGTCGGGCGAACGATGCGGCCAGCACCGCGCCGATGGCGAAGTTCGGCACCACCATCACGCCGACCTCGGGCTTGTGCTCCAGCCAGCCCCGGATGGTGTCCAGCCGGTCGCCGTCCACCCCGGAGGTGCCGACCACGCAGTGGATTCCCTGATCGACGGCGAACCGGATGTGCTCCATCACGGCGTCCGGGTGGGTGAAGTCCACCACGACGTCGCTGCCGGCGTCGGCCAGCGAGAACAGCCACTCGCGGCCGTCGACCGCGCCGACCAGATCCATGTCGGGCGCTGCGTCGACGGCCTTGCACACCTCGGAGCCCATCCGCCCCTGGGCGCCGATCACGCCGACCCGGAGCACGGTGTCGGTGTGGGTGTCGGTGCCCGCCGGAACGTCCGTCATCGCCCTTCCCTCCGTCCGCTCGCCGCCGGAGCCTTCAGCGCCGCCCGGTGACCCAGCCCGCCCCGCCGGGCGGCACCCCGTCCGGCGAGCCGCGCCATGCCGGTCACCTGGGCCGGCAGTTCCCTGCGGTGAGCGTACGGTCCGACCACCGCCACCGACAGCGGCCGGTCCAGCAACTCGCGGGCCAGCGCGGAGACCTCCTCACGGGTGACGGAACGGATCGCCGCGAGCTCGTCCTCAACGGACGTGTACCCGGTGCGCACCAGCAGCCGCTTGCCGACCCGGCTCATCCGGGACTCGGTGTCCTCCAGGCCCAGCACGATCGACCCGCAGATCTGCCCCTGGGCGCGAGCCAACTCGCCGTCGGTCAGCCCGTTCGCCACCGTGCCGGCCAGTTCGGCGGAGATCAGTTCGGCCACCGTGCCCAGGTTGGACGGGTGGCAGCCGGCGTACACCGAGAACGACCCGGTCGCGGCGTAGGCGGAGGTGGCCGAATAGCAGGAATAGGCCAGCCCGTTCTCCTCGCGGATCAACCGGAACAGTCGCGAGCTCATGCCGCCGCCCAGCGCGGTGGACAGCACCGCGAGCGCGTACCGGCGCGGGTCGCGGCGGGACAGCGCCGGAACACCCACGCACAGGTGCGATTGTTCGATGTCGCGTGGCACCACCAGCACCCCGGGGCGGTGGTCGACCAG
>DASSTH010000590.1:0-14457 GCA_035708025.1 Nakamurella sp.
GTCGGCCGGCGACGCGGTGATCAGGCTGAGCAGGGTGCGGGTGGTGCCGCGCGCCCGGTGGGCAGCGACCGCGGTGGCGATCGCCTCGGCGCCGTCGTCGAACGCCGCACCGGCGGCGCCGTGCACGTGTAGGTCGACGAAGCCGGGCAGCAGGTAGCGGCCGGCCAGGTCGACCCGCTCGGTCTCGTCCCCCGCATCGGTGACGGAACCCCCGGGGTGCCCGCCGGCATCGGTGACGGAACCGCCCGCCGGACCCGGCTGCGAGGCGCCCGCGCCGGCCGGCAGGACCGCCCGGATCAGCCCGTCCCGCACCAGCACAGACCCGCCGTCCAGCACGCCGTGGGGCGTCACCACCCGTCCCCCGGTCAGCAGCAACTCTCCCGTCACCGTTCCCCCTCCTCCGCCAGGTGGTCCCAGGCTCGCAGAGCCGCACCGACCAGGCCGGCCCGGTCACCGAGCGCCGCCGGCACCACCGCCGGCGCCTCGCGGAAGGTCAGCCGCGGCGGCAACGCGGCGGCCAGCGGTTCGAACAGCACTCGCCCGGCCAGCGATAGGCCGCCACCGACCACGATGCGGCCCGGGTCGGTCAGCACGATCTGCGCGGCCAGCGCATCGGCCAGCGCCGCGATGGCCTCGGACCACACGCGCTGCGCATCCGCGTCGCCCTCGCCCACCAGCCGTGCCACATCGGCCGCGGACGCCGGCACGCCGGTGACGGCCCGGTAGGCGGCGCCGATCCGGAAGGCCGAGGCCACCGCCTCCAGGCAGCCCCGGTTGCCGCAGTTGCACCGCGGGCCACCGGGACGCACCACCAGATGGCCGATCTCGCCGGCCTGCCCGGTGGCACCGTCGTCCACCACACCGGCGCGCACCTGACCGCCGGCGATGCCGGTACCGATGGCCAGGAAGTACACCGAGTCGGCGCCGGCGCCGGCCCCCAGCCGGGCCTCGGCCAGCGCCCCGTTCCGCACGTCGTGGCCCAGCACCGCCGGCACGCCGAGCCGCTCGGTCACCAGGTCCACGAACGGCACGTCACGCCAGCCGAGGTTGGCGGCGTACCGGGCGACGCCGGCGGCCGAGTCCACGATGCCGGGGACGCCGATCCCGACCATTCGCGCGCTGCCCCGGCTAACCAGGCCGGCGGCGATGTCCAGCACCGCCTCGACCAGGGCGTCGGGACCGCGGTCCACATTCGCCGGGTGGCGCTCCTCGTGCCGCAGCACCCCGCCGCGATCCACCAGTCCCGCCTTGATGACGGTGCCCCCGACGTCGATGGCGGCGACCGCGGGGCCGTCATCGACGTCGCGCGCACGGGCACCGTCCGGGGCGGCGGGGAGATCGCCCGCGGCGGCCGGGATCTCGCCCCGGGGGAGGTCGCCCGCGGTAGCCGCAGCAAGGTCATCCGGCAACGATCAGGCCCACCTTCTGGAACTCCTTCAGATCGGAGTAGCCGGCCTTGGCCATCGCGCGGCGCAGCGCCCCGAACAGGTTGGTGCGCCCCTCGGCGTCCCGGGCCGGGCCTTGCAGCAGCACCTCCAGGGAGGTGTCGGCGGTGCCGCACAGCGCGGGGAAGCCTCGCGGCAGCTTGGGATGTGCTGCCTGGTGCGGCCAGTACCAGCCGTGGGCGGGGGCGGCGTCGCAGCCGGCCAGCGGCTCCGCCAGCATCACCGCGTCCGCGCCGCAGGCGATCGCCTTGGCGATGTCCGCGCTGGTGCCGATGTCCCCGGCGGCGATCACGTGCACGTACCGGCCGCCGGTCTCGTCCAGGTAGGAGCGGCGGGCGGCAGCCGCGTCGGCGATGGCGGTGGCCATCGGCACGGAGATGCCCAGCACCTCGTCGGTGGTGGAGGCCGCCCCGGCGCCGGTGCCGACGATCACCCCGGCCGCGCCGGTGCGCATCAGGTGGGTGGCGGTCTGGTAGTTGGCCACCCCGCCGACGATCACCGGCACGTCCAGGTCGGCGATGAACGACTTGAGGTTCAGCGCCTGCCCGCCGCGACGCACGTGCTCGGCCGACACGATGGTGCCCTGGATGACCAGCAGTTCCGCCCCGGCGGCGATCACCCGCGGGGCGAGGTCGGCGGCGTTCTGCGGGGACATCCGGGCCGCCACAGTGCCGCCACCGGCCCGGACCTGCCCGATGGTCTCGGCCAGCAGGTCGTCGGAAACCGGCGCGGCGTACGCCCGCTGCAGCAGCCGGGTGGCCTCGTCCGGATCCTCGTGGTTGGCGGCGGCGTCCACGATCTCCTCGATCACCGCCTGGGCGTTGCTGTGCCGGGACCACAGGCCCTCGGCGTTGATCACCCCGAGCCCGCCCAGTCGGCCCACCTGGACTGCCACCGCCGGCGACACGACGGAGTCCGAGGAGTCCGTCACCAGCGGGATCTCGAAGCGGTAGGCGTCGATCTGCCAGGCGGTGGACACCTCGGCGGACGACCGGGTGCGCCGGGACGGCACGATGGCCACGTCGGACAGGTCGTAGGTGCGCCGAGCCTCTCGGCCCATGCCGATCTCCACGCTCTCCGGCACCGTCGGCCTCCCGTCTGTGCGGCACTGTCTATGCGCCGATCATTCCCGACGGCGCCGCGGGCCGCGCACCCCGTCCCACTCAGATCCCCCGCCGGACGTCCAGCACCCCTTCTGGCGCACGTTCCAGCACCCCTCCCGCCCCCCGTTGACTGCACCCTGTTGACTGCACCCTGTTGACTGCACCGCCTGCCGCGCGAATCGGACACATTTCGCGGCGAGCGGTGCAGTCAACGAGTGGGGCGCACAGAGGGGAGGGCGCGACGAGAGGGGCCCGACCAGAGGCTCCCGGCGAGAGGCGCCCGGCGAGAGGGGCCCCGGCGAGAGGCGCCCGGCGAGAGGGGGGCCCGGCGAGGGAGGCGCTCCGTCAGTGGTCGAAGTAGTTGGGGGCCTCCGCCGTGATGGTGATGTCGTGCGGATGGGACTCGCGCAGGCCGGCCGAGGTGATGCGCACCACCCTGGCCTCCTGCAGCCGGCCGATGGTGCGCGAGCCGGTGTAGCCCATGGCCGCCCGCAGCCCGCCGACCAGCTGGTGCGTCACGTCCGACAACCGGCCCCGGTACGGCACCCGGCCCTCGATGCCCTCCGGCACCAGCTTGTCGTCCGAGAGCACGTCGTCCTGGCCGTAGCGGCCCTTGGAGTACCCGCCGGCGGCCACGCCCGTCGATCCCCCGGGCTGCCCGGGGGCGCCGCCGGCCCGTGACGATGCCCGGGAGCGCATGGCACCCAGCGAGCCCATGCCGCGGTAGGTCTTGTACTGCTTGCCCGCCACGAAGATCAGCTCCCCGGGCGACTCCTCCACCCCGGCCAGCAACGAGCCGAGCATCACCGTGTCGGCGCCGACCGCGATCGCCTTGGCGATGTCCCCGGAGAATTGCAGGCCGCCGTCGCCGATCAACGGAACCCCGGCCGGGCGGCAGGCCCGGGACGCCTCGTGGATGGCCGTCACCTGAGGCACCCCGACCCCGGCCACCACCCGGGTGGTGCAGATCGACCCGGGCCCGACCCCGACCTTGACCGCGTCGGCGCCGGCGTCGATCAACGACTGGGCCCCGGCCCGGGTGGCCACGTTGCCGCCGATGACGTCCACCTTGTCGCCGACGTCCTTGACCAGCCGGGCCACCATGTCGGCCACCGCCCGGGAGTGCCCGTGCGCGGTGTCCACGGTCAGCACGTCGACCCCGGCGTCGACCAGGCCCATGGCGCGCTGGTAGGCCGCCTCGCCGACGCTCACCGCCGCGGCCACCAGCAACCGGCCGGACGGGTCCTTGGACGCGGACGGGTACTGCTCGGTCTTGACGAAATCCTTGACGGTGATCAGTCCGCGCAGCACCCCGTCGGCGTCCACCAGGGGCAGCTTCTCCACCTTGTGCGCGCGCAGCAGGGCTAGTGCATCCTCCGCGCGGACGCCCACCGGCGCGGTGACCAACGGCATCGGGGTCATCACCTCGCGCACCGGCCGGGACAGGTCCGTCTCGAACCGCATGTCCCGATTGGTGATGATGCCCACCAGCCGGCCGGCGCCGTCGGTGACGGGAACTCCGGAGATGCGGAACCGAGCGCACAGCGCGTCGGCGTCGGCCAGCGTGGCGTCCGGCGAGCAGGTGATCGGGTTGGTCACCATGCCGGCCTCGGAGCGCTTGACCGTCTCCACCTGGGCCGCCTGGTCCTCCGGCGGCATGTTGTAGTGCAGCACGCCGATCCCGCCCTGCCGCGCCATGGCGATGGCCATGCGGGATTCGGTGACGGTGTCCATCGCGCTGGACACCAACGGGATCTTCAGCCGGATCCGGCGAGTCAGCCGGGTGGAGGTGTCCGCCTCGCTGGGCACCAGGTCCGACGCGTCCGGCAGCAGCAGGATGTCGTCATAGGTCAGGCCGATCAGCCCGAAACGGTCGTCGGTGTCGGTGATCGGCCGGTGGATGGGGTCGGGCTGCGGTGCGGATGCCATGGGGCGGACCTTCCCGGCCGCGGCAGTCGGGCGCCGTCCGGTCGGCCTCGGCGCGGCCAACCTCCATGGTAGGGCCAGCCGCCGGCCGGCCGCGGATCAGCCCGAGGCGGGAGTGCTGGGTGGCGGCGCCGGGGACGTGGCCGTGCTGGCGGTCGTCGTCACGATGACCGACGGTCCCACCAGGGCCTGGCCGGTCATGGTGGGGTCGGCCGAATTGCTGCCCGGCACCGGGGTGCCCGACGTGGCGGTGGCCGGCGGCGCCGTCGGCCCGGTCGTGACGCCGGCGGACGTGCCGGCGGTGGTGGCCGGCGGCGGCGGGGCCGGGGGTGTGCTGGTGACCGGCGGCGGGGTGCTCGCCGCGGGGGCGGTGCTGGTCGAAGGAATCGCCGGAACGCTGCTGCTGGGCGCCGCCGGCTCCGACGACACCGTGCTCGGCGGCGTGCTGGCCGGGGCCGTGGACGGGGGCGGTGTCGAGCCGGCCGGCGTCCCGGTGCTCGGGTTCCCGGCGGCCGCGGTCGTCGGTCCGACCGGGGTGGTGGTGCCCGGGTCCGCAGCGGCGCTGGACGCGACGGCGTCGGTCGCCGGGGCGACGCCACTGGCCAGCGTGCGGGACAGCAGATCGCTGCCGGACGACGCGCCCGGGATGCTCCCTGCGCTGGAGTCCGGCGGGCCGGCGAACCCCGGGAGCCCACCGGCCGCTCCCGGATCGAGGGAATCCGGGGTCTGGGAGCCGGGGTCGCCGGCCGCCTGACCGGCACGGCTGGCGGGACCGCGCACCGACACGCCGCCCGCGGATTCGCCGACGGCCACGTCCGCGGATGCCTTGGCGGCCGCCGCCACCGTCGGATCGGCAGCCGCCAGGGCCGCCCACAGGCCGGCCAGGTCCTGCTGGATGGCCGCGTGCTCCTCCTGGTTGCTGACCCGCTTCAGCCCTATCGAGGCCTGCGCCAGCAGGGTGGCCGCCTGCCGTGCCCGGCCGGCCTGCAGTTCCGCCCGTGCGGTGTCCATCGCCCCGCGCACCTGCTCGCCGGCGACCGCGGCATCGGCCTGGTCGGCCCACAGCACCTGGGTCACCGGGAACAGTGGATCACCGGGCCGGGCGGAGCGTGCCCCCACCACCGCGGATCCCACCAGGAGCGCGCAGATGGCCGCCGCGATGGCGATGGCCGGGCGGATCGCGCGCTGCGGGTGACCGGACGCCACCAACACCGCTGCCCGCTCCGGGCACATCGGCTCCGGGTGCGGGCGGGCCGCCAGCCGGTCCTGCCAGTCGGCGAACATGTCCGGCACCGCGCTGCCGGACTCACCGGGGATCCAACTGGGGTTGCCCAGGTGCGAGGATCGCCGGGAACGCGCCGCCAGCCGGTCCAGCACGGCATCGTCGAACGCGATCGCGACCAGGTCGACGGGACCGCGCGCAGGTGGTCGGCCCCCATCGCCCAGCCGACGCGTGCGGCGCGGACCGAAGGGCCTCATCAGGTCAGCAGCTCCGCAAGCTCGGCATCGGCGCTCACCAGGGCGCGCAGTTTGGACAGCGCCCGGTGCTGGGCGACCCGGACGGCACCGGGTGTGGTGCCCAGGCTGGTCGCGGTCTCCTCCGCGGACAGCCCGCCGGCCACCCGCAGGATGAGGATCTCCCGCTGCAGCGGCGCGAGCTCGGCCAACAACTCGGTGATGGTCTGGCCGACGGAATCCTGGATGGCGAGGTCCTGCGGGTCGAACTCGTCACTGATGCCGTCCGGCACCTCGGCCATCGGGTGCGAGCGGGAGCGCACCGCCGAACGGTGCGCGTCCATGATCTTGTGCGAGGCGATCCCGTAGGCGAAGGCGAGGAACGGCCGGCCGTCCCGGGCGTAGGTGGGCAGGGCCGTCATGATGGCCATGCACACCTCCTGGGCGACGTCGTCCGCGGAAGACAACGATCGGTGGGACGCCGACAGCCGTGCGCGGCAGTACCTCACGATCAGCGGATGGACGCGACGGAGTAGCTCGGTCAGCGCAGCGCGATCTCCGGCGACCGCGCGGTCGACCACGAGGTCGATCTCGTCATCCGACAGGTTCATCGCCCCTGACCACCATGCCGTTACAGCCGGGCGGGCGCGCGATCACCGGTGGACGGCCCCTTCGGCCCGTCCCCGTTCACCCCGCCCCACCGCGAAGATGCCCGGCCGGTGCGGCCGGTGACTGATGGTAAGTCCTCGGATGGCGCAACGGCGGCGCAACGGCCGGCCGCCGACCACGGCACCATCCGCGGGCGCCCGCACATGGCCGGTCAGGCCACCAGTCCGCGGCGGAATCCGACGGCCACCGCCTGTGCCCGGTCGCGCGCCCCCAGCTTGCGGAACAGCCGGCGGGCATGCGTCTTGACGGTGTCCTCGGACAGGAACAGCTCGTGCCCGATCTCGCCGTTGGACTGGCCCTGGCTCATGCCGCGCAGCACCTGCATCTCGCGCTCGGTGAGCGGCGCCTCGCCGTCCACCGCGTCGCGCGGCGAGGGCAGGCGCGGGCTGGTCAGGGTGTCGGCGAGGGCGGCCAGCAACTCCGGCGCGGTGACGTCCCAGCGCAGGAACCCGCGGGCGCCACAGGCGATCGCGGCGGCGATCGACGGGGTGTCGTCGGGCGACCCGAACACGATCACCACGGCCGAGGGATGCACCGCCAACAATCGGCGGGTCGCCTCGATGCCGCTGGTCAGCGCGCGCTGGGTGCCGATCAGCACCACATCGGCCGCCTCCCGGCCGTACCGCGCCAACAGCTCGTCGCCGCTGGCCACCGAATCGATGGTGTCCACCGAGGGGACGGACATCATCACCCGGTTGAGCCCCTCGCGTGCGCTGCGGCGCTCGTCACAGATCAGAACGCTCGTCACGGCAACCTTCTCTCTCGCTGGTCGATGACCATCGGCCCACATTCCCGACTGATGGACTTACGTCGACCGGCGGATCCCCGCTTCACGATCCGATCGGACGTCCACCAGGTGCGCCCGACGAGTCGGGGACACCTGGCATCACACAATGTAGCGGTTCGATCGCGCTCTGTCACCCGTCGGCGGGGATATCGTCCTCCGCCGCCCGACGGCCGCGCTCGCTGCGAGCACCCGAACGCGCCCCAACGGCAGCAGCGTTGCTGTCCCCCGGAGGAATGAGCCGCCCGCGACGACCTCCGGCCGCACCGGGGCGCGGTCTTGATCATGCCTGCCCGGCGATCTATGGTCGGGTCAACTGCAGCCCCGGCATCGATGCGGATCCGGTGGGAGCAGGGACGCCCCGACGGGCTCGGTGAGCGGCGCGGATGCCGCCCGGCGGACTCGGCCGGGACGTCCCCCTTCGTCGGTGAGCCGCCCGATGGCGGAGCCAAATGGCCGAGAAGGGGAACCCCATGGCGGACACCAGACGTCTCCCCGGTCCCAACGCTGATCTGTGGGACTGGCAACTCCAGGCGGCCTGCAGGGGCATGTCCAGTACCTACTTCTTCCACCCCGAGGGCGAACGCGGTCCGGCTCGGGCCCGCCGGGAGGCGAAGGCCAAGGCGGTCTGCTCGAGCTGCCCGGCCCTGATCGCCTGTCGCCGGCACGCCCTGCAGGTGCACGAGCCGTACGGCATCTGGGGCGGCCTGAGCGAGAGCGAGCGCCAGCAGATGCTCACCGCGCCCGTGCACTGAGCAGCCGCCCGCCGGGGGTGTGGCCGCACCCGGCGTGCAGTGCGCGGTCGCCGTCCGTCGCCCGGTCGCACGGCTCAGCGGCGTCGTGCGGGGTGCTGCCCCCCGCCGACGCCGAACCGGCGGCCGATCGGTGTTCATCGCGCATCAGAGTACGGTGCACCCAGCGTGATGTCACGAGGTCGGATCGAGGATTGTGGTCACCCGGTCAGGCGACCAGTCCACGCGTGGGTGAGAAACGCCCTGCTCCACCTGCGGACTGCGACACCGCAGCGAGCCGCTGCCGACGGCCGCGTCACCCCTCGGGGTGGTCCGGGTACAGACCGTCACCAAAGCGCAAACCGGACACCCGCAAAAAGGTCCCGGCCGGGGCCCCGTCGACGCGGGTGCCCCGGCCGGGTCCGGGCATTCCTCACCGAGGGTCGCCGACCCTCGGCCGTGCGGTCAGTGCTGATGACCCCCGGGCGCCGGCTTGACCGGTTCGGGGATATCCACCACGGTCGTCTGGGTCGTCAGCACCATGCCGGCGATCGATGCCGCGTTCGCCACCGCGGACTTCGTCACCTTCACCGGGTCGATCACGCCGGCCGCCGCCAGGTCGCCGAATTCACCGCTGGCCGCGTTGTACCCGTGCCCGCGCTCCGCGCCGGCGATCCGGGCGACCACCACGGCGCCCTCCGCGCCGGCGTTGGCTGCGATCCAGTGGGCCGGGGCGGAGAGTGCACGCCGCACGATGGACACGCCCACCGCGCGGTCCCCGGTCAGCCCGAGGTCGCCGGACAGCTCGGCGGCGGCGTGCACCAGGGCCGACCCGCCGCCGGCGATGATGCCCTCCGCGACGGCGGCCTTGGTGGCGGCCACCGCGTCCTCGATGCGGTGCTTGCGCTCCTTGACCTCGGTCTCGGTGGACCCGCCGACCTTGACCACGGCGATCCCACCGGCCAGCTTGGCCAGCCGCTCCTGCAGCTTCTCCCGGTCCCAGTCCGAGGTGGTGTCCTCGATCTCCCGGCGCAGCTGGTCGGCCCGCTCGGCGATGGCCTCGGAGGTGCCGCCGCCGTCCACGATGGTGGTGGTGTCCTTGGTGACGACCACCCTGCGGGCGGAGCCGAGCACCTCGGTGCCGACCTCGGACAGCTTCAGGCCGACCTCGGCGGAGACCACCTCGCCGCCGGTGACGATCGCCAGATCCTGCATGAACGCCTTGCGGCGGTCGCCGAAGTAGGGCGACTTGACGGCGACGGCCTTGATCGTCTTGCGCAGCGCGTTGACGGTCAGGGTGGCCAGCGCCTCGCCCTCCACGTCCTCGGCGATCAGCAACAGCGGAGAACCCTCGCCGAGCACCTTTTCCAACAGCGGCAGCAGGTCGGCCAGCGCGGAGATCTTCTCCCGCACCAGCAGCACCTTGGCGTCCTCCAGTACCGCCTCGCCGGCCTCGGCGTCGGTGATGAAGTACGGGGAGATGAAGCCCTTGTCGAACTGCACGCCCTCGGTGAAGTCCAGCTCGGTGCTGGTCCCCGAGCTCTCCTCGACGGTCACCACGCCGTCCGCGCCGACCTTCTCCACGGCCTCGCCGATCAGCGCACCGATGGACTCGTCCCGGGAGGCGATGGTGGCCACCTGGGTGACCAGGGTCCGGTCGCCTGCCACCGGGGTGGCCCATGCGTCCAGCGTCTCGGCCACCTTGTCGGCCGCGGCGGCGATCCCGGCGCGCAGCGCCATCGGGTCGGCACCGGCGGCGACGTTGCGCAGACCCTCGGTGATCAGCGCCTGGGCCAGCACGGTCGCGGTGGTGGTGCCGTCGCCGGCCACGTCGTTGGTCTTGGTGGCGGCCGTCTTGACCAGTTGGGCACCCAGGTTCTCCACCGGGTGCTCCAGCTCGATGTCCCGGGCGATGGTGACGCCGTCGTTGGTCACCGTCGGGCCGCCGAACTTCTTGTCGAGCACCACGTACCGGCCGCGCGGGCCGAGGGTGATCTTGACCGCGTCCGCCAGCCGGTCGACCCCACGCTGCAGGGCGGACCGGGCCGCGGCGTCGAAGCTGAGCTGCTTCGCCATGTTCTTCTCAATCCTTGTCGTCGGTGGGTGTTGCGCCTGCGCGGCCCGGGTGGCGACCGCGCGCGATCGCCGGCTCGGTGGCCGCAGCGCGAGCACGCCCCGGCACCGCGGGTGCGGGGCCGGGGCGTGCTGGAAGTGCTGCGCTGGCCCGTCGCCGGGCCGTCACGTCACTTGCTGATCTTGGCCAGCACGTCGCGGGCCGACAGGATCAGGTACTCCTGGCCGCCGTACTTGACCTCGGTGCCGCCGTACTTCGAGTAGATGACGACATCGCCCTCGGCCACGTCCAGCGGGACGCGGTTGCCGTTGTCGTCGATGCGGCCGGGTCCGACTGCCAGCACGGTGCCCTCCTGGGGCTTCTCCTTGGCGGTGTCGGGGATGACGATGCCGGACGCGGTCGTCGTCTCGGCCTCGTTGGCCTGGACGAGGATCTTGTCCTCGAGCGGCTGGATGTTCACGCTCGCCACGGTGTGACCTCCCCCTTCTGGGGTTCGATGCGTTGGATGTCTGGGCTGTCCACCTCATCCGGGCCCGTCGTCGCGGGTGCCGAGCCGTGGATCCGGCGGACAACTAGCACTCTAACCACGAGAGTGCCAGGACTCAACACCGACCCTCCGGCGCTCCCCGGACCCAGCGCCCGCCACCCGTGCGACGGTCAGGCCGTCGTGATCCGACGCGGGCCGCAGGACGCGCGAGGGGAACGCGCCCGGCCGGTCAGGCGACCCACACGGTGGACACCGGCAACCCCGGATCCGCCGTCAGCAGGGCGGGTGACGGCCCGCCGCCCGCGGCCGCCACGTGGGCGCCGACGGCCGCGATCATCGCGCCGTTGTCGGTGCACAGGCCGGGTCGCGGCACCCGCAGCGTCAGCCCGGCCGCGGCACAGCGCAGGGCGGCCAGCTCGCGCAGCCGCCGGTTCGCGGCCACCCCGCCCGCCACCACCACGGTCCCGATCCGCAGGTCGGTCGCCGCGCGCACCGTCTTGGCGGTCAGCACGTCGACCACCGCCTCCTGGAACGAGGCGCACACGTCGGCGACCGGCACCGCCCGGCCGTCCCGCTGGCAGGTCTCGACGTACCGGGCGACCGCGGTCTTCAGCCCGGAGAAGGAGAAGTCGTAGGGGGCGTCCCGGGGGCCGGTCATGCCGCGCGGGAAGTGGACGGCGGCCGGATCGCCATCGGCCGCCAGCCGGTCGATCACCGGCCCGCCGGGGTAGCCGAGCCCGAGCAGCCGCGCCACCTTGTCGTACGCCTCGCCGGCGGCGTCGTCCACCGTGGTGCCGATCTCGGTGACGGCGTCCGGCCGATCGCCGGCCAGGCCGTCGATGCGCAGCAGTTGGGTGTGCCCACCGGAAACCAGCAGGGCCAGCGCCGGGGATGGCAGCGGACCGTGCTCCAAGGTGTCGGCAGCGACGTGCCCGACCAGGTGGTTTACCCCGAACAGCGGCACGTCCCAGGCAGCCGCATAGGCCTTGGCGGCCGCCAGACCCACCAGCAGCGAACCGGCCAGCCCCGGCCCGGCCGTCACCGCCACCGCATCCACGTCACCGGGGCCGAGCCCCGCGGCGTCGAAGGCGCGCCGCACCGTCGGGACCAGCGCCTGCAGATGCGCCCGGGACGCGATCTCCGGCACCACCCCGCCGAACCGGGCGTGCTCCTGGGCGCTGGACGCCAGCGCGTGACCCAGCAGCTCGGGGACGCCGTCGGTGAGCCGCACCAGGCCGACTCCGGTCTCGTCGCAGGAACTCTCGATGCCCATCAGCACGGCACCGGGGCCAGAGCGGTTTGTGGCGGCGGCCACCGGTCGATCCGACGGCGTCACGGCGTGCCTCCCGGTCGCAGCATGGTGTAGGCGTCGGCTCCGCTGGGCTGGTAGTAGCGGCGGCGCAGGCCGATCCGGTCGAACCCCTCCGAGGTGTACAGCGCGATCGCCGGCTCGTTGTCGGTGCGCACGTCCAGCAGCACCGGCAGCGGCCCGGCGGCCCGCAACAGGTCGCGCAGCAGCGCCCGGCCGATCCCGCGATACTGCGCCTGCGGGGCCACGCCGATGGTCTGCACGTCCGCGGCATCCGGTCCGAGCGCCAGCCCGGCGTAGCCGAGCACCCGGCCGCCGCCGTCCCGGTGCACCCGGTAGTGGTGTCCGGCGGCCAGCTCGGACCAGAACATCGCCGGCGTCCAGGGCGAGTCGGTCGGAAACAGCGCGTGCTCCAACTCGGCGGCCTGCTCGACGTCCCACCAGCGCATCGGCTCCACGGCCACCGCCCGCGCGATCCGGGTGTCCGTCACGGCGCTGACCCGTCGCTCCCAGCGGTCCCGCCGGACGCGGCGGTCCCGCCGGGCGCGGTGGACCCGCCATGCGAGGTGGACCCGCCATGCGAGGTGGACCCGCCATGCGAGGTGGACTCGCCGGCGGTGACGGGGATCTCGGGGGCCGCGGATTCGCCCGGGCCCAGCACCCGCTTCGGCGGCGCGGGCTCCGTGGCGTCCGGGCGGCGCAGGTACATCGGGGTCAGGGGGCCGGGCACTGCCCCGGTGAGCAGCGGCTGCAGCGCGCACTCCACCAGGAAGCCGGACAGCGGCCCGGACGGCTGCCGCACCGGAAGGGTCAACACGCCGGCCACCAGCCCAGCGCCCGCGCCGCACACCCAGCCGGGCCGCAGGTCGTGGGACCGCAGCAGATCCGGCACCGCCGCGGGCGGCACCACCACCGGGCCGCTCACCCTGGCGGCCGGGCCCGCGTATGCCGACAGGTACACCTCCCGGCGCCGGGCGTCGGTGACCACCAGGAACTCCCCGTCGATCGCCGCCCGGCGGGCCACCGCGTCGTGGCTGGGCACGCCGTGCACCGGGACGTCCAACGCATCGCCGAGCGCCGCGGCGGTCGCCATGCCGACCCGCAGGCCGGTGAACGGGCCGGGCCCGATGCCGACCACCACCGCCTCCAGCTGGTCGATCGCCGCGCCGGCCTCGGCCAGCGCGGCGCGGGCCAGCGGCATCAGGTGCTCGGCGTGACCGAACGGATCGGTGACGGTGTGCTCGGCGAGCACCGTCACCGGGCGGGCGGGCAGCGATGCGTGGTCACCGGGCGGCGATGCGTGGTCACCGGGCGGAGCGCCGGCCGCGGCGCCGGCCTCGAGTTCGGCCAGCATCTCGTGCGGCCGCTTCACCCGCACCGCCCCCGCGGTCACGGTGGGCGTAGAGGTGTCGATCGCCAGCACGAGCACGGTGATCCATGCTACGGCGGGCCCGGCGCGGCCGGCGGTGGGCCGACTATGGTCCACGGCAGACGTCCGAGAGCAGACGGAGGACCGTGGTGGCCGGCCAGGTGACGCTCGCACAGGTGGCGCGCGCCGCCGGTGTGTCGCTGGCCACCGCGTCCCGGGCGCTGAACGGCTCGCCCGGCCGGACGGTCGGTCCAGTGTTGGCGGCCCGGGTATTGGCCGTCGCCAGCACGTTGGGCTATTCGGTGAACGCGAACGCGCAGGCCATGGCCCGGGGCACCACCACCACCGTCGGGCTGATCGTGCACGACATCGCCGACCCGTACGCCGCGGCGATCGCCTCGGGCGTGATGGCCGCGGCCGCGGACCGCGGGCTCATCGTCACGGTGGCCTCCACGCTGTCCGACCCGGCGCTGGAGCTGCGGCACCTGCAGGCGCTGCACCGGCAACGCGCGACCGCGGTGATCCTGGCCGGATCCCGGTTCGCCGATCAGGACGTCACCGACGCGGCGGCCCGCGCGGCGGCCGCCATCGCCGCCGGAGGCGGGCACGTCGCCGCGATCGGCCAGGACCGGCTCGGGGTGAACACGCTCGCGGTGGACAACGCCGGGGGCGCCGGCCGGCTGGCCCGCACGCTGTGCGCGTTGGGATACCGCCGGTACGCGGTGCTGGCCGGCCCAGAGCAGCTGGTCACCAGCGAGGACCGGCTGTCCGGATTCCGCGCCGGGCTGTCCTCCTGCGGGGTGGACCTGCCTGCCGAGAACATCATCGGCGCGCAGTTCACCCGGGACGGCGGTTACGTGGCGATGACCGAGTTGCTGGATCGCGGGCTGCAGGTGGACGCGGTGTTCGCGGTGAACGACGTGATGGCGGTGGGTGCCATGGCCGCACTGCGGGAGCAGGGTCACCGGGTGCCGCGGGACATCGCACTGGCCGGCTTCGATGACATCGCCACGCTGCGGGACGTGGAGCCGCCGCTGACCACCGTGCGGATCCCGCTGGTGGAGATGGGCCGGCAGGCGCTGGACCTGGCCATGGACTCCGACCC
>DASSTH010000591.1:0-9514 GCA_035708025.1 Nakamurella sp.
CCGGGCCATGACGGTGTCGGGATCGACCGGCTCGGAGAACCGGATCAGCACCGACGCGGCGCCCGGCACCGCGTCGACCTGATGCCGGATCGGGCTCGCGCGCACCGCGCCCAGCAGCGCGAGGGTCGCTGCGGTGCCACCGGTCTGCACCAGCACGGCGCGCTCGCCCATCGGCCGGACGGTGTGCTGCACTGGGCCTCGTTCGGCGTCCGGCCCGCCGGCCATCACGCCCCGGACTCCACGAAGGCGTGGACGTCCACCCCGGCCGCGGCCAGCCGGTCCCGCACCGCCCGGCCCATGGCCACGGCGCCGGGCGAGTCACCGTGCAGGCACACCGATTCCGCGTGCACCGCGACGTCCGAGCCATCCACCGCACGCACCGACCCCTCGCTCACCAGCCGCAGCACCCGGTCGGCCACCCCGGCCGGATCGTCCAGCAGCGCCCCCGGCCGGTCCCGGGGCAGCAACGTCCCGTCCGGCGCATATCCCCGGTCGGCGAAGGCCTCCGGCACGGCGCGCAGGCCGGCGGCCTCGGCCCGGCGCAACAGGGCAGAGCCGGGCAGCCCGAGCACCGGCAGCGAGGTGTCGTACGCCGCAACGGCCGCCACGATCGCGGCCGCCTGCGCCTCGTGGTGCACCGCGGTGTTGTACAGCGCCCCATGGGGTTTCACGTATCGCACGCTGGTGCCGGCCGCCCGGCACAGCCCCTGCAGGGCGCCGATCTGGTACAGCACCGCGGCGGTGAGGTCCGCCGGGGCGATGTCGATGAAGCGCCGGCCGAAGCCGAGCAGATCGGGATAGGAGACCTGCGCGCCGATCACCACCCCGCGGTCCGCTGCGCCCTGCACGGTGCGCAGCAGGGTGGCCGGATCGCCGGCGTGGAACCCGCAGGCGACGTTGGCGCTGGACACCAGATCCAGCATCGCCGCGTCGTCGCCGAGCACCCACCGCCCGTAGGACTCCCCCAGGTCGGCGTTCAGGTCGACCCGGGCGCCGCCCGCCCCCGGTTCCGCATGGATCAAATTCTCAGGCATGCATGAAGTGTGTCGCTCCAGCCTCTCGCGTCACAAATCGCGGAAGTTCATCCATGCCCGGGACGTTGATCCATGCGGGGCGGCCGGTCCCCGTCAGGGCCGCGGGTAGCCGGTGGGGTCGTCGCCGAAGTCCACGATCGCCGCGACCGGTCCGCCGCCCTCGGGGCCCTGGTGGTCGGCCGCGATGGACACGAACACCGCCGGGTCGCCGGTCACGGCCGCCGTCACGCCGCCGACCGTGGCCTTGATCTGCCGGTGCCAGCTCACGTCCGAGTCGTCCAGCATCGCGTTGCGCCGACCGCGGACCATCCCGTCCTTGGACGCCTCGCACTTGAGGAACACGTTCACCAGCCGGCCCTTGATATCCGTCCAGTGCGCCCGCTCCGGCAGGTCCAGGCCCGCGCTGCGCATCGCGTCCCAGATACCGTCGGCGTCCAGCGCATCGCGCATCACCGCGTGTCCGATCCGGTACCGGCCGCCGATGCCGCGAACATTGCCGACCACCACGATCTGCGCCTGGTCCAGCTCCACCCCCGACGAGCACGACGCCACCGAGGAGAACAGGTCGAAGTTGGTCAGCACATCCTCGTCGGTGGGCATCTCGATCTCACCGAGGGCGACGGCGATCCCCAGCGCCGCAGTCCCGTTGGACAGCTCCATCGACTTCAGGGTGTCGGTGGTCCACACGGTCTTACCCCGGCTCCGGGCGTCCCGGATCGAATCGATGGTCAGCTGCGGGGTCTTGGTCTGCACGTAGTGCACGTCGGCCACATCGGTGATGCCGGCGCGCTCCATGGCGGTGCGCACCCCGGCCGCCACCTTCTCGACCATCGCCACCCGGCCGATGTCCTCCGGCAGCAGCCGCTCGCTCATGGCGAAGCCCACGGACAGCCGCGGCTCGTCCGTCGGCACCGCCCGGTCGGCCGGAACGGTCGCGAAAACCGTTGCGTGCGGGGAGATCACGCCGTCGGTGCCGCCGGACCAGACGATGGGGATCTGCTTGACCTCGTCCGCCGAGCGGGTGCCCTTCCCGGCGATCACCTCGCGGAACGCGCGGTCGGCGATGATCCGGGTGTAGTCGTTGACGCCGCCGTTGCCCTCGGTCTTGCCGATCACCGCGATGATCCGGTCTGCGTCGAGCACGCCGTCGTCGATCAGCTTGGCCAGCTCGGAGGCGTCCGAGACGGAGTGCAGCGGGATCTTGCGTACTTCGATGGCGTCGGGCATGGCGGAGAACTCCTCGGGGGTCGGTGGGTTGGGATTGAGTCTGTCAAACTGCGCCGTCGGCGGTGACGACGGTGCCGACGGCGCCCAGCGGGGACGTGACGGCCGCGCCCAGCAGTTCCAGGCTGGTGATCACCGAGGCCCGTCCACCGCCGGCCACGAAGGTGCAGGCCGCGTCCACCTTGGGGCCCATGGAGCCGGCGCCGAAGTGCCCGGCCGCCGCCAACGCCCGCATCTCGGCCAGCGACACATGCCCCAGCGGGCGGGCGTCCGGCGTGCCGAAGCCGATGACCGCGGCCGGCACGTCGGTGGCCACCACCAGCGTGTCGGCGCCGAGGTCGGGGGCCAGGATGGCGGCGGCCCGGTCCTTGTCGATCACCGCCTCGACTCCGGCGAACCCGGAATCGGTACGGATCACCGGGATCCCGCCGCCGCCGGACAGCACCACCAGGTATCCCAGGTCGGCCAACTGCCGGCCGGTCGGCGCGTCCAGCACCCGAAGCGGGCGGGGTGACGGGACGACCCGGCGCCAGCCCTTCGCGCCGAAGTCCCGCCAGTGCTGGCCTGCGGAGATCAGCGGCTCGGCGTCCTGTCGGGACCGGAATCGCCCGACCGGCTTGTCCGGGTCGCGGAACGCGGGGTCGTCGGCATCCACCAGGGTGCGGGTGACGATGGTGGCCGTCGGGCGGTCCAGGCCGTGCCGGGTCAGCGCGCCGGCCAGCGCGTCCTGCAGCACGAACCCGATGGTGGCCTGCGTCCCGGCCACGCACCAGTCCAGCGACACCGGGGGCACCACCGCGGCCGAGAGTTCGTTCTTGACCAGCAGGTTGCCCACCTGGGGACCGTTGCCGTGGGTGACGATCACCTCGAATCCGGCCGCCACCAGGCCGGCGATGTGCTCGGCGGCCTCGCCCAGCGCGGCGATCTGATCCGCCTCGGTGGCCGAGCCGTCCGGCGCGGACATGGCGTTCCCGCCGAGCGCGATGAGGATGCGGTGCGCCCACCGGTCGCCCGGCGCCGTGACCGGGTGCACGGGTGCGGGCCGGTCGGCCGCAGCGTCCGGTGAGGTCTCGGGCACCCCACGAGCCTAGGAAGGCGTCACGCCGGACTGTTGGGCAGAAGCTGACCACGATGCGCCGCGCGTCCGTCGAATACCGCCGGACCATCGGGCGGCGACGGATCCGGGAACGACCCGGACCGACTCCACCGATTCCGTCGATTCCGTCGATTCCGTCGTCGAGTGAACCGCGCGCCGCAAGAGACCGGGCATATCGGGCCGAAAATTGCGGTTGGCGGTTCAGCCAACCACAGGTGATCGGGTCAGCAACAGGCGGTCGGGCACCCACAGGCGCTCGAGTCAACCAGCGACCAGCGAGATCATGCCCTCCGGCCGGGCATCATGCCGCGGCGCCGAAGCCGTAGTAGTCGATGAAGTAGCGGTGCAGGTAGGCCGCCATCGCCTGCCGGCTGACCTGATCGCCCGGCCGGAAGGTGCCATTGGCGTACCCGGTGGTGATCTCGACCGGCTGCGCGCTGGCCAGCCAGGCGATATCCCCGCAGAACTCCGAACCGGCGGGCACGTCCCGGAACGGGGCAGAGCCGGTGCAGGCGCCGGCGTCCGCTCCGTCGTGGGCGAACCGGTACAGGTAGGCCGCCACCGCCTGCCGGGTCACCGGCGCGGTCGGCCGGAAGGTGCCGTCGCCGAAGCCTGCCACCACCTGCTGATCCACCAGCCAGGCGATGTCCCCGCAGAAGGTCGACCCCGCGGGAACGTCCGGGAACGGAGAGGCACCGGTGCACGGGCCGGCGTTGCGGCCGCCGTGCGCGTAGCGGTACAGGTACGCCGCCATGGCCTGCCGGGTCACCGCGGCGGTCGGCTGGAACTTCCCCCCGGCGTTGCCGCCGGTGATCCCGTAGCGGGCCAGCCAGTTGACGTCGTCGATGAACAGGCTCGCCGCGGTCACGTCGGGGAACAGCGGCGTCACCGCCAGCGCGCTCAGCTGCCCGGCCGAGACGGACGCGACCTGCACCCCGGCCGGGATCGCGGTCCGCACCGGGACGTAGGAACTGGGCCCCGCCGATCCGGTGCCCAGCTCGCCCTCCCAGTTGACCCCCCAGGCCAGCACGCTGCCGTCGGTTCGCACCGCCAGGCTGAAGCCCGTGCCGGCCGAGATGGCGGCCAGCGCCGGCCCGGCCGGCAGGGACACCGCGGTGGGCGCGGCACGCAGCGCCGTATCGCCCAGGCCGAGCTGGCCGTAGCCGTTCGCCCCCCAGGCGAACAGCCGGCCGGCTGGGGAGATCGCTAGGCTGTATCCGTAACCGGCCGCCACCGCGGCCACCGTGGCACCGCCCGGCATGCCGACCAGCTTGGGTGCGGCGACCCGGCTGTACCCGGCCAACCCCAGCTGCCGGGTCTCGTTGCTGCCCCAGGCGTACACCGCGCCCGTCGCACTCACCGCCAGGGTGTGGTCGTTCCCGGCGGACACCGCCACGAACCGCACGCCGGCCGGCATCGCCACCGCAACCGGGACGCGGCGGTCCGTCAGGCTGTTGTTGCCGAGTTGGGCGACGTCATTGCGGCCCCAGGCGTACAGCGCACCGTCGGAGGCCTGCGCGAAGGCGAAGTTGGAGCCCGCCTCGATGGACACCGCCCGCACACCGGCGGGCAGCTTCACGGCGACCGGTTTGCGGGACGTGCTCGTCGTGCCGTTTCCGAGCTGGCCGTCGGCGTTCCAGCCCCAGGCGTAGACCGCGCCGGACGCCGTCAGAGCCATGCTGAAGTAGTCGCCGGCGGCGATCTGCACCGCGGGGGCGCCGCCGGGCAGGTCCACCCGTACCGGGACCGGGCGGCCGGCCGCGGTGCTGCCGTCACCCACCTCGCCGTCCTTGTTGTAGCCCCAGCCATAGATGGTGCCGTCGTCGGTGAGCGCCAATCCGTGCGCGTTGCCGAACACGGCGGAGGCGATCCGCACCCCGGCCGGCAGGGTGACGTCGACCGGTGCGCTGGCGGGCGTGGCGGTGCCGTTGCCCAACGTCCCGTAGGAGTCGTTGTAGCCCCAGCTCAGCACCGGCCCGTCCGGCGTGGCGGCCGACGCCGGCAACGGCACGGCCGCCAGGCCGGCGACGGTGAGCAGTGCGACCGTGGCCGCGCGCCACCGCGATGCGCGGCCGCCGGTCCCTCGGCCGCCGGTCCGCCGGCCCCGGCGGGCCGCGATGGTCGGGACGGTGATGGTCACCGGGGAAGCAGCGGACATGTACAGGCTCCGTAACGCAAGGCAGTCGAACGAACAAGGGGCGGATTCCGCGAAACCCCCCGGCTGGGAGCCTGCCATGTCGCGGACGGCGGTGGGAGGCTCGACAGGCGCGGTGCGGCAATATCACCCGGCCGAGCGCGCGGCCCACCGTGATCGGCTGTGCGGGTGCGCGTACCCGTCGCGCTGGGTCACCCTGCCAAGATCAACTCACCCGTTCGTCCGCCAGCCGTTACGCTCGCCGCATGCTGTTGGGTCGCGACGCGGATCTGGAAATGTTGGAATCCGCGTTGCGCGAGGCGGATCGGCCGGTCGTGCTGCACGGCGAAGCCGGCGTCGGCAAGACGTCCCTGATCCGCCAGGCGGTGCAGTTGTCCGGTCGCCGCGGGTTCGAGGCCGGTTGCCTGGCAACGCTGTCCTGGATGCCGTATCTGCCGCTGCACCGGGCGTTCGGCGGCGTGGCCGGACCGGCCACCGGTTCCCGTCCCGGTCGCTGGTCGGTGTTGACCGACCTGCGGGCCGGCGATGCGGCCTACGTCGCCGCCGAGGTGGAAACCATCGTCGGTGACGGGGTTCTGGTGCTGGACGATGTGCAGTGGGCCGACTCGTCGACGCGAGCCGTGCTGCCGCTGCTGGTGGGGCGCGTGCGGCTGTTGGCGGCCGTGCGGCGCGCCGATCCGGGTGCCGCGGAGGCACTTCGGTTGGTCCGGGACGCGGGGCTCACCGTGCTGGACATCTCTCCGCTGCCCGCCGCCTACGCCGGGGCGCTGGCCCGCCGGGTCCGCCCGGACCTGAGCCCCGACGCAGTGGCCGCGATCGTGCGCCGGAGCGGCGGAAATCCCCTGCTGGTAGAGGAACTCACCAGTACCGGGGCGGCCGGGGCCAGCCTGCGGTTGGCGTTGGCCGCGCGGATGCGGCAGCTGCCGCCGGACTGCCGGGAGGCGGTCGGGCTGCTGGCGTTGGCCGGAAAGCCGCTGCCGGTGGCCGGTCTGGGCGATGCCGCGGATCGGTTGCGGGACACCGGCCTGCTGCAGGAGCAGGACGGTGAGGTGACGTTGCGGCACGGGCTGTTCGCCGAACTGGCCGCCGAGGAACTGGATCCGGCGCTGCGGCGGGTGTTGCACGAGCGGCTGGCCGGTCAGCTGTCCGACCCCGGGGAGGTGGCCCGCCACCTGCTGGCCGCCGGCCACCGGGAACAGGCCTACCGGGCGGCGGTGCGGGCGGCGGAGGCGGCGGCCAGTCCCGGTGAACGGGCCCAGCACCTGGGTCTGGCGGCGTCCTGCCGGGACGGTCGGGACGCCGGCGAACTGCGCCTACATGCGGCCGAGCAGCTGGCGCAGGCCGGCCAGTACGCCGCCGCCGAGCCGCTGCTGGCCGGCGTGGACCTGGCGGACCCGGTGACGGCCGCGCGGGCGGCCGCGATCCGGCTGCGTGTCCGGTACGAGGAACTCGATCGGGAGGCGTGCCGGCAGGCGCTCGCGGAGGGTCTGGCGGCCGCCTCCGGCACCGGGCACCCGGTCGAGGTACAGCTGGCGTGCGAGCAGGCGTTCGTGGCCCTGATGGTCGACTACCAGGTGCAGTCCGCGCTGGAGCTGGCCCACCACGCGGCCATCATGGCCGAGCAGCGGGGGTTGCACCGGGCGCGGGCGCACTACATGCTGGGCACCACCGCCTACATCGCCGGGGAGCCGATCTGGGAGGAGAACCTCACCGCGGCCGTCCGGCTGGCGGCGGTCGAGGGCGAGTTGGCGGTGGAGTGCGCGGCGGGCAACAACCTCATCACCGCGCACGAGAGCAGCGGGATCCCGGAACGCGGCCGGCAGATCGCCGGGGAGATGATCGAGCGTGCCCGGCTGCTGCACCTGACCGAGTGGCGGCAGCAGTTCGAGGCGATGAAGATCAATCTGGACTGCCATGCCGGCGCCTATGCCGATGTGCTGGCCGGCAGCGAGCGTCTGCTGGCCGAGCGGCTGCGGCCGGCCACCCGACGCCAGGTGCGGATGACCACCTGCCTGGCGCTGGTGGACACCGGGCGGATCGACGAGGCGTTCGCCGCGATCGAGGCGATCATCGCGGAGGAGAGCGACCCGGACACCCGCCAGGAGAGCGCCCACTTCCACCGGGCGGAGGCGCTGCTGTGGGGCGGCAGCCCCGCCCGGGCGCTGGCGGAATGGCCGGCGCACCGCGCGCAGACCGCGGAGAGCAGCGACCTGCTGGCCTTCAGCTCGCCGACGTTCGCCTGGGCCGCCTACTGGGCCGGCCAGTCGCTGCCGGAGTTCGGCGACCTGGCCACCAATACCCGGATGTGCCAGGCGGTCCCGTGCGAGATCGCCGGGATCCGCGCGCTGGCCGCCGCGGATTGGCAGGCCGCCGAGGAACGGTTCGACCAGGCCGCGGAGCGCTGGCGGGTCTACAACCGGCGCAACGAGATCCGCTGCCGCTGGGCCGCCGGCGAGGCGGCGCGCCTGGCGGGCCGGACCGCCGAGGCGGTGCAGCGCCTGGAACAGGCCGAGCGGGCGGCGGAGCAGCACGGGATGGCGCCGCTGGTGGGCCGGATCAGGACCTCGCTGCGGGCGGCCGGGGTGCGCCGATCGGCGCAGCGGGTGGCCGGCCGGCTGGCCGGGAACGGGGCCGGCGGCAGCGGGCCCGCGGCACTGAGCGGTCGGGAGCTCGAGGTGCTGACCCTGGTCGGCCAGGGTCTGTCGGACACCGCGATCGCCGCCCGGCTCGGGGTGTCGCCGCGGACCGTGGAGGCCCAGCTGGCCTCGGCGCGGCGCAAGCTGGGCGCCCGCACCCGCCACCAGGCGGCGGCCATGCTGCGAGACAGCGTCGCGCGATAGCACGCGGGTGGCTCAGCCCCCGACGATCCCGTCCAGGGTGGCCGGCGCGGCCGGGGTGATCACGATCAAAGTCCGGGCGGTGTCCGACAACACCGTGATGCCCACCGGCTCGCCGTGCGGGACGAACAGCATTCCACCGGGCTCCAGGGTGTAGCGGTCGGAGCCGACGGTGACGTCGATGATGCCCTCCAAGAGGTAGACGACCTCGTCCCCGTCGGCGTCCACCCGGGCCGGGCGCGGCCGTCCGGCGACCAGCATCTGCTCCAGCACTGCCAGCCGGCCGCCGGTCCGGTCGGGCCCGGCCTTGAGCACGGTCACCGTGTCGTCGGTCCAGAACGGTTCGCCCTGCCGCGACCCGAGGCGGAACGCGCCGGGCCGGTCGTGCTGGGCCGGAGAAGGGCACGGGGCGCCCGGCGGTGACGGTGATCCGCGGATCGCGCGAGTCGGCATGTCGCCGACGCTAGGGCCGGCCCCGTTCGCCGACATCGGGAAAATGCGCCAGCCGGTCAAGCGGATCGCGGCGCCAGTGCCGCGGTGCGCCGGCCGGTCAGGCGGACGGCGGCGCCAGTACCGCGTCCACCGTGGTCGCACTGCCCTCCGAGACGGCCACCGGGTTCGGTATGCCCGCCGCCGGCACGCCGTCGAAGCACTGGAACGCGTAACCGCCGTCGGGCGCCCCGGTGTCCGCCGTGACCGCGGACGCGTCGAAGCACACCTGATACGTACCGGCCGCGACGATCGGCACGGTGTACACCCCGCCGATACGCGTCACCGTCGAGTACGCCTGGTGCGTGTCCCCCATGCCCGTGACGATCACCGAGACCCCTGGCACTCCGGCGCCGCGCCCGGCCGTCACCGTGCCGGTGAGGCGGGTCGGATTGGCCAACCGGTGCAGGAAGGCCGCCATCTGACCACGGGTCACCGGATCACCCGGGGCGAACTCGCCGTCCGCCGTGCCGGCGGTCACGCCCGTCTGGACCAGCCGGACGACCGCGCCGCATGTCGTGCCCGAGGACGGGACGTCCGGGAACGGCGGCGCGGTGCAGGTGTGGTCGGCCGCCGCGTCCGGCCCGTGCATCCGGTCCAGGAACAGCGCCATCTGGCCGCGGGTGACCGTACCGGTCGGATCGAATCGGGACCCGTCGCCCGCCCCGTTGGTCACGCC
>DASSTH010000592.1:0-2585 GCA_035708025.1 Nakamurella sp.
GCAGAGTTGAGCCTATTCCGCTCAAGTCTGTCCTGCCAGTGCGGGCCCGAGGTCCGCTCGCGCCCGGCATGGATCAACTTCCCCAGCATGGACGAAAGTCGTCCCTCTGGCCTCAGGCGTCACACGTCGGCCGAGATCATCCACGCCTGCCAAGTTGATCCATGCGGAGCCGGGAGCGCCCGGCCGGGCGGGCGCCACCGCGGCAGCCGCCTGACATCATGGCGACATGCCCGAAGGCGCCGGCCGGCACCGCGAGGTCGAGACCAAACTGGATGCCGACGCCGATTTCCGGATGCCATCCCTGGACGGCGATCCCCGCCTGGCCGCGGCCGGCGTCGCGTCCGTGCACGACGGCGGTCGAATCCCGCTCCGGGCGGTCTACTACGACACGGAGGGCCTGGACCTGCTCGGCTCCAGGCTGACGATGCGCCGGCGGACCGGGGGTGCGGACGCCGGCTGGCACCTCAAGCTGCCGGCCGGTCCCGGCGCCCGCACCGAGATCCGGCTACCGCTGGACGCCGGTCCATCCGATCGGGTGCCGGCCGGGCTGGCGGACCTGGTGCGGGGCGCGGCACGCGGCCGCGAACTGCGCCCGGTCGCCCGGATCGACACCGACCGCGCGGTCCGCACGCTGCGCGCGGCGGACGGCACGGCACTGGTGGAGATCGCCGACGATGCGGTGACGGCCACCGCGGCAGGGCCGCCGAGCCCGGGTAACCGGCCGGATGGATCCGCTGGCCCCGGTCCGCGGGAGCCCCTGACCTGGCGCGAGATCGAGGTCGAGGCGCTGCCGGACGACCCGGACCGGGCCGCCCGGGTGCTGCCGGTGGTGGTCGACCTGCTGATCGCGGCGGGCGCCCGCCCGGCGGAGGCCTCATCGAAGGTCGGCCGCACGCTCAGTGGGCTCGGTGGGCCCGGTGGGCTGGGAGGGCCCGGCGGGCTCGGTGGGCCCGGTGGGCTGGGTGGGCCCGGTGCGCTCGGGGGGCTCGGTGGGCTCAGTGGGCTGGGTGGGCTCGGTGGGCTCGGTGGGCTTGGTGGGCTCGGTGCGCTCGGTGGGCC
Source organism: Nakamurella sp. (assembly GCA_035708025.1). Taxonomy (GTDB): domain Bacteria; phylum Actinomycetota; class Actinomycetes; order Mycobacteriales; family Nakamurellaceae; genus Nakamurella. Next base: position 1,060 of record DASSTH010000592.1, read on the forward strand.
GTCGGCGCCGGCACCGGTGACGGGAACCGCCGGGGCCGTGCTCGTCCGCTATCTGGCAGAGCAGCGCGATCGGCTGATCGCGGCCGACCTGCGGATGCGTGAGCCGGATCCGGACGCCGAGGCGCCGCACGACCTGCGCGCCGCCGCCCGCCGGATCCGCTCGGTGCTGCGGGTCTACCGGGCGTTGTTGCTTCCGGGCGGGCGGGAGCCGGTCGCGTCCGCGTTGCAACGCCTGGGCGGCGCGATCTCCGGGGCCCGGGACCTGGACGTGGCGGTGGTCCGGCTCGGCGAGGTGGCCGAGTCATCGCCGGCATGGTCGCCGACGGAGGGCCGCGTCGCGGTGGCGGGTATCCGGCGTCGGCTCGCGGAGCGGCGGGCGGACAGCGTGGCTCGGGCCCGGCGCGAGTTGGACAGCCCGGAGCACGTGCAACTGCTGCGCGACCTGGATGGGCTGATCGGCCGGCCACCGCTGACCGAGGCGGCGCACGCCTCGCCGGCCGCGGTACTGCAGCCACTGCTGGCGGCGGCGTGGCTGCGGCTGCGGGCCGACGCCGAGACCGCGCGGACGGCACTGGCGGATTCGGACGACCCGGTCGCTGCCGAGCGGATGCACCGGGTGCGCAAGGACGCCAAGACGGTGCGGTATGCGGCCGAAGCCGCGGCCGGTTCCGGCGGCCCGTTCGGCGAGGCCATCGCGGCGTTCGCGACGGAGGTGGAGAGAGTGCAGGATGTGCTGGGCACCCACCAGGACGCCGTCACCGCTCTCGCCCTCACCGATCGATTGGCCGAGGACCCGGATCTCGACGCCGCCGAGCGCCTGCTGCTGGACCACTGGTCCGCTGCCGAGTCCGAACGCCGCAGCAGCACCAGGACGGAATTCGCTGCGCTATGGAGGACCATGCCGGTGCTCCCGCCGGCGTCGGGACAGTAGTAACAGCTGCCCCGTTCGGCGGCGCGACGACGGTTCCGCTAAGCCCGTATCACTCCCCGGCACGGCTGCTCCTTTCGGGTGACCCGGCGCATCTGGAGTGCGCCACCGACCCCATCAGGGAGCCCGTCATGCCCCGTTCCCGCACCCTCGCGATCGCCGCCACCGCGGTGGCGCTCGCCGCCGGCTGCCTGGTCGGCACCGGAGTCGCCATCGCCTCCGGCCCGGACAGCAACGACTCCGCCACCCCACAGGGAATGCCGGCGTCCCCGGCCGCGGTCATCCCACCGCCCGTCCTTGAGACGATCTTCGTCCCGATCACACCGTGCCGGATCATCGACACCCGATCGGCAGGCGGACGGATCGAAGCGGGGTGGACACGCGCCTTCCTGGCCCGCGGCAATGCCGGCTTCGAGAGCCAGGGCGGCAACCCCGGCGGGTGTGGGATCCCGGACAGCGCCACGGCGGTCATGGTTTCGGTGTCCTCGGTGGACATCGGCGGCACCGGGTACTTCCGTGGCTTCCCGTACGGGCAGAACGCCCCGAACGCCTCCATCGCGCACTACCAGAAGGGCCCCATCACCACCACCGGCGCCAC
>DASSTH010000593.1:0-2472 GCA_035708025.1 Nakamurella sp.
GTTGAACCCACTGGGCTTCCAGATCACCGAGCCGGACCTGCTGTTGATCCCCGGTCAGGTGCAGTCGGACATCACCGTGGAGTTCTCCCGGGGCAACCGGGCGGCGGCGGTCACCGTGGCCTCGGCGGTGCCCGGGTCCCGGCTGGTGCGCACCGAGGGATTGGGCAGCCGGGTACGGCTGATGTTGGGCTCCGGTTTCGACGGGACGGTGACGGCGGTGGCGGTCGGCGACCCGGTCCGGGCGGCGCTGTCGACCACGCCGTCACCGGTGGTGCGCACCGTGGTCAGCACCGAGGAGGTGCCGGTGGCGGGCCCCACGACATCCGCACCGCCGAGCACCAGCGCGGCGACCAGCAGCCGCACCAGGTCCACCGGGCCGACGCTGGCCACCACCGAGGTCACCGCGGTGAACGCGGGCAACGCCTCCTGCGTCTGAGCGCACCCCCAGCCAGGGTCGTGAGGCTCAGGCTGCGCTATGGCGCTGCGTAGGACTCACGACACCGCGGCGAAAACCGTGTCGGTGGCGTAGTCGGTGAACCCGAACCTCCGGTACAGCCGCAGCGCCCGGTCGTTGTCCGACTCCACGTACAGCATGACGGTCGACAGCCCCAGCCCGGCCAGGTGCCCGAGTCCCGCGGCCGTCAGCGGACCGCCCAGCCCGCGCACCGGGGATCGCGGGTCGACACCCAGCACGTAGACCTCGCCGATGGGCCCGGCGCGGTCCGCCGGCGGGGTCGGGTCGATGGCATGCACCCTCGTCCAATGGAAGCCCAGCACGGTGTCCCGCTGGTCGACGGCGAGGAAGAACCCGGCCGGGTCGAACCAGTCCTGCGCCATGGACTCGCGCAGTCCGGCCAGGTCGAGCCGGCCCTGCTCGGGGTGCCAGGCGAACGCGCGGGCGTTGACGTCCAGGAACTGCCGCTCGTCCTGGCCGGGCACGAAGGTCCGGATGTTGACGCCGTCCGGCACCTGCACCGGGAACGCCCCGGCCAGGTCCCGGCGCAGCTGCAGCATGGTCCGGCTGGGACGCAGCCCGAGGGAGGCGGCCACCGACGATGCCGCGGGCAGCGTGCCGTGTGCCCAGATGGCGCTTCCGGACTCCGTCACCGTCCTGGCCATCAGGGTGCCCAGCCCGCGACCGCGGCACATCGGGTCGACGTAGAGTTCGGCCGGGTCGGTGCCGGTGCGCCAGGCGATCCCGGCCGGCTGGGATTCGGCCAGGGCGAGCAGCACCTGGGCCGGCGGGCCGGGCAGGTTCTCCGGGCCCGGGCCGCGACGGTCGGCCTCCCGCACCCGCTGGAACAGCGCAGCAACCGCGGGACGGTGCGCCGCATCGAGCCCGCGGCGCCACGCGCCGAGTTCGAATCCGGTCACCGGGACGCCAACGGACCCGATCGCGCCGGCCGGTCGGGCGCGTCGGCGCCCGCGTCATCGGCCGGTGCGCTCTCGGCCGAGGCGGCAGAGGCACCGTCGGCAGAGGCGGCAGGGGCACCGGAGGCATCGTCGGTGGAGCGACCCGCGGACCGACCCGGCTGCCCGGACGTCGCCTGGTCCGCAGAATCCGCGCGGGCGGCCGTCCGCGCTGGCGGCACCATCTTGTAGCCGACGTTGCGGACGGTGCCGATCAGCGCCTCGTGTTCCGGGCCGAGCTTGGCGCGCAACCGCCGGACGTGCACGTCCACGGTGCGGGTGCCGCCGAAGAAGTCATAGCCCCAGACCTCCGTCACCAGCTGTTCCCGGGTGAACACCCGCCCCGGGTGCTGGGCCAGGAACTTCAGCAGTTCGAACTCCTTGTAGGTCAGCTCCAGGGCGCGTCCGCGCAGCCGCGCGGCGTAGGTCTCCTCCTCCACCGTCAGCTCTCCGACGGTGATCACCCCGTTGTTGCCCGATGCCGCGGTCCGGCCGGCCAGCAGCCGCAGCCGGGCGTGCACCTCCGCCGGACCGGCGGCACCCAGCACCACGTCCGCCACCCCCCATTCCGGACCCACCGCGACCAGCCCGCCCTCGGTGAGCACCGCCAGCACCGGCAGGTCCAGGCTGCCGGTCCCCAGCAGCCGGCACAGCGCGCGGGCCCCGGCCAGATCGGTGCGGGCGTCCACCACCACCAGGTCGTACCGGCCGGCGGTGATCAGCGACGCGGCTTCCGGGGCCGCCGGGTGCACGGTGACGGGCAACAGCTCGAGCGCCGGCAGCACATCGGCCGGCCGAGGATCGGCGGTCAGCAGGAGCAGGTCCACGGCGTGCTCCCTCCCGGCGGTCGTTGGCGGTGATTCTATCGGCCGACCCGCCGGTGGTGCCCCGTCCCGGGCATGCGCCACCATGGTGCGGTGACGCTGCCGCCTGGGTGGATGCCGGTTCGAGCGGTGGCCGCCGACGGCGTGTCGCTGGCCGGCATCGGCTGTCCGGCACCCGCCGGTGGCCGGACGGACTCCCCGGTGTTCGTGCTCGCGCACGGGTTCACCAACGACACCT
>DASSTH010000594.1:0-5892 GCA_035708025.1 Nakamurella sp.
GCCGAGCAGCTCGTCACCGACCCTGCCGCCCCAGCCGGCGACGAGAACGCCCAGGTCGATGACCCGCGGGAGGAGTTGCCCCGAGCGTTGATCCGCCTGATGCGCACCATCGGCATCCCGAACGGGTTGCGCGCGGTGGGCTACGGCGCCGACGACATTCCCACGCTGGTGGATGGCGCCCTGCGGCAGCAGCGGCTCACCGCCATCGCCCCGATCGAGGTGGACGCCGAGGTGCTGCGGTCCATCCTGCTCGAGTCCCTCGCCGTGTGGTGACCGGCTGAGCATCTGAGGACCGATCCGGTGCCGTCCCGAAGATGCCGCTATTGACAGAGTGTGCCAGTATGTGACGCAGGGTGATCGTGCGCGGCTTGTGAACCCTCCGCCGAGCTGTCTGTTGTGACGCGTCGATCGTGTCGGGCCCGGCGGTCCGGACCGACCGCCGACCGGGCGGCCTTCCATCGGCCGTGCCGGCACGCCTGCGAGGCATCGGGGGGCACAGACGGCAGGCGAACACGCGCCATACGACGCGTCCGCGGGCGCCCGCGCGAGCACCGGCGACACCAATGCGGCGGCAGCGCGTTCAGCGAAACACCAGATTCGGCGACAACCACCAAGGGGGACGACCATGCGCACCGCCGGGGACCGATCAGCAGGGCCGCACGAATCGAGCAAGCGGCACCGCCCATCACCGGGCCGCCGGATCCTGGCGCTCGGCTCGGCGGTGGTCACCACCGTTGCGCTGACGCTGCTGGGGTCCGCGCTGCCCGCGGCGGCCGCCGGTACCACCTGGTACGTGGATCAGGCCAACGGCGCCGACAGCCAGACCTGCGGCGATTCCGCAGGTCCCGGCGCCTGTATGACCATCGGCGCCGCACTGGCCAGGACAGCCGACGGCGACATCGTGTCCATCGCTTCCGGCGACTACTCGGAGACGCTGACCGTCACCGACGCGATCACCCTGCAGGGCGACTCGCAGACCGGCGTGGTGCTGAGCAACCCGTCGACCGCCGATGAGCCGACGCTCGTCATCGACGCCGACGGTCTGGTGACCATCGCCGGCATGACGATCATGTCCCCGGTGCCGCCGGACACCTCCACGACGACGGTGACGGTGCGGGTCGAGGCCGGCAGGACGGCGACCCTGTCCCAGGTCACCGTGACCACGGCACCCGACTCGGTCCCGGGCGCCATCGGGGTGATCGCCGGTCGCGCCAGCACGCTGACCCTGGACCGGTCGACGGTGACCGGCTTCGCATTCTTCGGCGTGGTCGCCGGCGGTGACCTGACGGGCGAGGCGGAGCCCGAACCGGCCACGCTCATGGTGACGTCGAGTTCCGTGTCCGACAACGGCGGAGGGATCGCGCTGCTCGCGGGAACGGCGACCGTCATCGGCGGAACGGTGTCCGGGAACACCTTCGCCGGCCTCATGACCTATACCGCGAACACGGCATTCCACGTGTCCGAAACCTCGATCACCGGCAACGGCAGCTCCGACGCAGGGTCCTTCGCCGGCGGGGTGGTCCTGCAATCCGGCGGTACCTTCACCGGAAATGGCGTCACGATCTCCGGCAACTCCGTCGGAGTGATGGCCGGTGGCGGCGACATCGGGCTGACCGACAGCGTGCTGAAGGACAACGGCGGCACCACGGACAACGACGAGCTCTACGGTGCCGCGATACAGGGGCAGCAGGGGTTCGACCCGACGACCGGGGATCCCATCCGGCTCACAGTGACCATTATCGGCACCGAGGTTTCCGACAACTCCGCCGGTCTGCGCCTGAACGATGCCACCCAGGCGCGGATCGAGGACAGCACCATCGCCGACAACACAATGGTCGGCATCAGTCTCGCGGTCGGTTCGGGCGGCATCACCACGGATCTCACCGTCACCGACAGCAGCGTGACCGGCAACGGGCATGGTGTTGCGACCGTTCTCACCTCGACCGGCGCCGGGATGTTGCTCACGGCCACGGACGCCGTCGTCACCGACACGGACATCAGCGGCAACCTGATCGGTGTGGCCGGGAACGGCGACACACACCTCACCATCACCGGTGGAACGGTGTCGGACAACACGACCGGCGGAATGCTCGTGGTCGGCTCCGGCACGTCCGAGAACGACGCGAGTTTCGATGTCACCGGGACCTCGATCACCGGAAACGGTCTGGCTCCCGGTCCTTATCCGTGGGCGGCCGGTATCACCCTGCTGGGCGGCTCCGTCGTCGGCAAGAACGTGACCATTTCCGGCAACCTCAACGGCATCCTCGCGGGCACCGGGGCCGCGGACGCCGAGCTGACCCTGACCGACAGCGTCGTCTCCGACAGCGTGATGGCGGACCACGCCGTCGGACTGCCGACCGGCAACGGCATCGTGGCGGGGGGCACCGACGAGCAAGGCGCCCGGATCACCGTGGACCGCACTGAGGTGTCCGGCAACGAGGCGAACGGTGTGTGGCTGCTGCCCGGCGCTGTCGCGCAGGTCGGCAACAGCACCGTCGCGGGCAATGCGGCGACCGGTATCACCAGCGAGGTTCCCGCCGGCATGGACCCCCCATCGGCGCCGCCGGCGCAGTTGCTGCTGGCCGCCGGCACGGTCGCCGACAACACCGCCGGTGGGTTGGTGGTCGCCTCCGGACTCGGCCTGACGCTGGGCGGATCGATCGTGCAGGCACCTGACGGGGCGCCCGCGTGCGCCGGTGACGTCTCGACACTGGTGGACGGCGGCAACAACCTGGCCTCCGACGACAGCTGCGGCCTGGACGCCGGCACCAGCTCCGTCGGTGATCCACTGTTGGGGGCGCTGGCCGACAACGGCGGCCGGACCAGGACGATGCTGCCGGATCCGGCGAGCGCGGTGGTGAACGCGATCCAGCCCGGCGCCTCGGTGTCGCTGGGCGAGCTGACCGTGGCGCTGTGCGGTGACGGGACGGGCGATCAGCGCGGGACCGCCCGGCCGCAGGGCACCACCTGCGACATCGGAGCCGTGGAGCGGACCACTGGGATGCTCACCGTGACGGCGAGCGACGCGACGCTCTACCAGGGCCGTCCGGAGCCCGAGGTGACGGCCAGCTACACCGGATTCGCCGGCAACGACACCGCGGCCGACCTGGACACCCCGCCGACCTGCGGTTTCGACGAGGCCGCTGGTATCACCTCGTGCAGCGGAGCGGCCGACGACTTCTACCGGTTCAGTTATGTGCCGGGGGTGCTCACCGTGCTGCAGCCGCCGGAGATCGGCACCGACTCGCTGCCGGGCGGGCAGGTGGGCGTCGAGTACTCCGCGAGCGTGACGGCGTCCGGCGGGGCGGAGCCGCTGACCTGGTCGGCGACCGGACTTCCAGCAGGGTTGACCCTGCACCAGGACGGCAGCATCGACGGCACGCCCAGCGCAGGCGGACCGTACCCGGTCACGGTCACCGTCTCGGATGCCAATTCCGTCACCGCCGAGCAGCAGCTGATGATCCGCATCGATGCTCCGGCGTGCACCGCGGCGCCCTTCCCGGACGTGCCGGTCGACGACCCCGACTGCCCGGCGATCGCCTGGACCAGCGACCGGCACATCACGTCCGGCTACACCGACGGACTGTTCCACCCGGAGGGCCAGGTGACCCGGCAGACCATGGCCGCGTTCCTGTACCGGTACGCGCACCAGGGTGACTCCGCGCCGGCGTGCACCGATGCCCCGTTCGCCGACGTGCCGGCGAGCAACCCGTTCTGCGGGGCCATCTCCTGGCTGGTCGAGCAGGGGGTGGCGAGCGGCTACGGCGACGGCACCTACCGGCCCACCGAGCCGGTGACCAACCAGACCATGGCCGCCTTCCTGTACCGGCTGGACCACGACGGGTCCCAGGCGCCGGCCTGCACGCAAGCGCCGTTCGCCGACGTGCCGAAGAGCAACCCGTTCTGCGGCGCGATCAGCTGGGTCACCAGAGCGGGCATCGCGATCGGCGGTCCGGATGGGTTCGGCCCCACCGAGACCGTCACCCGGGGGCCCATGGCGACGATCCTGTACTACTACGACGGATACCGGCAGGCCGTCATCCCGCAGTGACGCCGACGTAGCGGACCTGTGGGTCCGCCGCCGGCGTGGGTTGCCGGCCGCCCTGGCCTCGTCGAGGCCAGGGCCGGTTGCCCAGTGCCCTGCGGCGGGCGCCCGTGCCGAACACGACCGATACGCTGATGCGGGGCCGGATCGCCCGGACCGCTGGCACCTGGAGTCGCGAAGCATGCTCGGCACGCCCGCCGGTTCGCCGGCCACCGCCGGCCGGGTGAGCGGTACCGGCGGTGCTGCGCGGCTGTCTGCCGTTCCTGGCGCCGCACCGCCGCTGTTGACCTGGGACTGCTTCGATCCGGCGGTCGTCCAGGTGGCGCTGAGCACCCGGGACGGCGGGGTGTCCACCGGCTCGTACGCCTCGCTCAACCTCGGGCTGCACGTCGGCGACGCCGAGGCCGCCGTCCTGGAGAACCGCGCCAGGGTGGCCTCGGCGATGGGCGTGCGACTGGACGACCTGGTGTTCGCCGAGCAGGTCCACCAGCCGAACGTCGCTGTGGTGGACGCCGCGCACCGCGGCCGCGGCGCGCGGTCCGCCGCCGACGCATTGCCGGCCACGGATGCCGTGGTCACCACGACGCCCGAGGTCGTCCTGGTGGTGATGATCGCCGACTGCGTCCCGCTGGTGCTGCACGATCCGATGGCCGAGGTGCTCGCCTGCGTGCACGCCGGCTGGGGCGGCACCGTCCGTGGGGTGACGCCCGCCGCCGTACGTGCCATGCAGGAGCTCGGCTCGGATCCGGCGAACATCGTGGTCGGCATCGGACCGGCCATCTCCGCGAACACCTACCAGGTCGGTGACGATGTCGCCGGCGCCGCCCGCACCGCCTTCGGCGACCGGCTCGGCGAGGTGCTGCGGCCGGACGGCAGCGGGCGGTACCTGTTCGACCTGGGGGGCGCCGCCCGCCTGCAGCTGACCGCCGCCGGCGTCCCGGTCGCGCAGATCCACGACTCCGGCCTGACCACCGGCCCCGGCACCCCGTTCTACAGCCACCGCGCCGAACGGCCTTGCGGCCGGTTCGCGGTCCTGGCCCGCCTGCTGCCCGAGGGCCGCCCGTGAGCACCGTCACCGCCGCAACGCCATACACCGCAGAGGTTTTCACCTACGACGGGTTCGACATCGAGCCGGATGCGAACCGGCTCACCTGCCGGTACCGGCTGGACGACTGGACCTTCACCGAGCAGATCGTGCTGCCCGGCGGCGGCGACTGGGACTCCCCCGCCGCCCGGGAGGCCGCCCGGCTGGTGTTCCTGCTCGCCGCGGTGTCCTACTACAAGGCCGGCGCCCCGCCGGTGATCGATCTGGGCGACACCGCCGTCACCGACACCGAGCGAGAGTTCCTGCTCGAGTTCTACGTCGACGGGCTGGGTGAGTTCGCCTACCGCTCCGAACCCCGGCTGGACCTGTCCGGGCTGCAGATCCGTGGCCCACGGCTGGAACGGGCCGCCCCCGTGGGCTTCTCGGCCCCGGCCGGCACACCGCTGATCCCGTTCGGCGGCGGGGTGGACTCCATCGTCACCGTCGAACTCCTCCGCCCGCTCGCCCCGTCACCGTCGCTGTTCGTGGTCAACCGGCCGGGAGACCGGTTCGACGCGATCGAGCAGCCCGCCGCGGTGACCGGGTTGCCGGTGGTGCGCGCGGAACGGCTGCTGGACGAGCAGATCCTGCGTTCGGCCGAGCTCGGGTTCCGCAACGGCCACGTGCCGGTGACGGGGGTGCTGTCGGCGATCGCGGTGCTGGCCGCGGCGGTCGGCGGGCACGACGCCGTGGTGATGAGCAACGAGTGGTCCGCGTCGGTGGGCACCGTCGAACTCGACGGCCGCTCGATCAACCACCAGTA